>CAMEJG010000004.1 GCA_945919465.1 uncultured Anaeroplasma sp.
TCGGTTGACTAAAATTAATTTAGAAGATAGAAGTTAGCATCTTATGACTTATAGTTATGAGAGGTTCAAATATATCTAATAAAATATATATAGTAATTAACTTGATTCTTCGTCCTTGTTTTAGAGAATAGATGGTTTTCATCTATTCAAAAATAAGGTACAACATCGTTGCCAACTAGTAGTTAATGAGGTGCCAGACATGTTGAATGTGTTTGTACACTTTCTTTAAAAGATGTCCACAATAAAAAATATGAAATTTAATTATTATTAATAATTAATAGTTGTGGATATGTCATTTTTACATTGACTTTAATATCATCTCATTAAATCCCTAAAATAAGCCTGAAAAATTGGAATTGAGAGGTATGCTGTAGATATGTGTGACACCTTAACTTAATAGTAAATAACAAATAGCAATGCTCTTTGATTTAAAATTCAAATTTGCCTTTTATTTTTTTCTTCTGTACACATATTCTTTAATTTACATGCAAATCAATGAAAGAAAATAACATTTTTTTTGTAAAATTTTAAAATCAACACTTTTCGACAAAAAAATCATTAATTTATTTTGTTGACAAAACATAAATTATTGATTAAAATATAAAAAAGAGGTGTTTTTTATGTGGAATGAATCTTTATATAAAATATATTTTATTGATAAAACTAAATTTAATGATTTATATGAAAAAAGATTTGAGTCTGAAAATACATATAAGTTTAAATTTAATGTTCACAATAATCCTGCTTTTTTCTTTTATCACAAAGATATATTAAGAATGATATCCAATATTTCTTTTCTAGATAAAAAAGTAACTAATATATTAAATGTTCTTCCTGCTTTAGCAAAAACATTATATATAAAAAAATCTTTAATAGATGAAATATTATATACTAACGAAATTGAAGGAATAATTAGTACAAGAAAAGAAATAAGTGAAATAATTGATACTATTAAAAACAATGAAAAGAGTAAACCTAATAAGATTCAAAGTTTAATTAATAAATATTTGATGCTTATGGATAATCAACATGATGTTACTATTAATAATTGTAATGATGTTAGAGCGTTGTATGATGAACTAGTATTAGATGATATAATAGCGTATGATCCTAAATATAAACCTGATGGTGTCATATTTAGAGCTAATTCTGTTCAAGTTTTAAATGAGGTTTCTGGAAAGGTCATGCATGAAGGAGTAATGCCAGAAGCTAAAATAATTGATATGATGTCAAATATCATAAATTTTTTAAATGATGAATCAGTTGAGCCGGTAATTAGAATTGCTATTTTTCACTATATTTTTTCTTATATTCATCCTTTTTATGATGGAAATGGAAGAACTAATAGGTATATATCATCGTTATATTTAAAAATGACATATAATCCAATAATTGCTTTTAGATTAAGTCTGACAATTAAAGAAAATAAAAAACAATATTATGATGCATTTGATCATACTAATAGTAAATATAACAAAGGAGATATTACTACATTTGTATATGAATTTATTGATATCATTGTAAAAGCTTATGAAAAAACATATGATTATTTAATGATAAAACAAAGCGAATTGAATGATGCTTTAAATAAATTATCAGATATGGAACTTACTAATCAAGAAAGAAATACTCTATGGTTGTTATATCAAACTGAAATTTTTAAGGGTGAAAAGGTTAATATTAAAGATATTTCTACGTTTATCGAAGCATCTGAACCAACCACAAGAAAAGTACTTATTTCGTTACTTAATAAAAAGTTGATAAAAGAAGAAAAACAAGCCAAATATAAAGTATATTCACTTGATTCTAATTAGTGGATATCTTTTTTGCAACAAATGTTCTACCGTTGAGACCGTATGTCTGCTAGAACGGAAATAGTCAGTAAAATCAAGGGGTTCATGGGATAATCAATCATGCAGTTTCGTGTGTTTTAAGTCTGTGGGAACAGAAATAGCACTTTTGTTTACCCTGCAATATGTATGTTTTGCCTGAAAGGTTTAACTATATATCATATTTTCATATACTATTATAGTTTCAGATATTACGGAAGTTTTGAAATGGAGAAAATAATTATCCGTTTTATTAATGGAATGGAGATATAGTTTGATTGAGAGTAATAGATTAGCTGGCTGACTAGGATCAATGATCTGAGTCGGCTTCTTAATATTTTGAGAAAAATAAAGTTTAAATTGACGTAATTTTGCATACATGTTATTATAAAAACAAATAAATATTTTGTTTTTATATTTATAAAGTAAGGAGGGAGTTTAGGTTATGGCAAAATTTACAGAGTTAGAAAAAGAAAGAATTCGAGAAGAATTGATTGAAGTAGCCTATCGTTTTTTTATAGATAAAGGATTTAAAAGTACTTCTATTGAAGATATTACTTCATCAGTTGGAATTGCAAAGAGTTCTTTTTATATATTTTGCGAATCAAAAGAAATGCTATATATGGAATTGTTAGCACGTGAGGGAGAACAAATTGAGAAACAGGTTTGACCAGAGGTTATGGCAGCTAAGGATATATATATACAGCTATAAAGACATATTTAAATAAAATGTCAATGGAATTGGAATCAAAAATATTAACCCAAAGGCTGATTTATGACCTGGAAGAATACAATATCGTATCAAGAAAACTAAATCCACAATACATCGGTTCTGAAAGTCTGAGAAGTATTGTTCCACTAATGGAATTTATTAAGACACGACAAGACTCTAAGGAGATTATTGATGAAGATCCAAACGTTATAGCTGGAGTTTTAAGGGCTGCTTTACTAATAGGTTCTCAAAAGAGAGATTTACAGCAATATAACTATGTAAGGGTTAGAGATTTATTATTTGAAGCTGCTGCTAACCAAATTATTCGGACTTAATTGAATATAGGTAAAGATATTATCGACAGAAAGCAGAAAAGTGGTGATAAGTTATGACAGAAAAAATAATTCGTTTTAATGATGTTCATATCTGTACTGAAAGTTTTGGAGAAATTAATAATCCAACGATCTTGTTAATTATGGGAGCTACTGCATCAATGATTTATTGGGAAGAAGAGTTTTGTAAGAGACTAAGTAACCAAGGATTTCACATTATACGATATGACAATAGAGATGTAGGCAAGTCAATTACTTACGAATATGGCCATCCAGAGTATACCTTTGAGGATTTGGCTGATGATGCAATCCAAGTTCTAGATGCCTATAAGGTTGATAAGGCCCACATAGTTGGTATGTCTATGGGTGGAATAATTACGCAGATAATAGCACTTAAACATCCAAGCAGGGTTCTTACTATATCATTAATTATGACATCAAATTTCGATTCTAGTCTTCCCAAAAAGGATAATAAAGTAACTAAGGCCTTAAGTGAGCTAAAAATCAGAAACTGGCAAGACAAAGATGAAGTGGTAGAGTGTTTTATCAAAAAAAGCAAAGTTCTTATAGGATCAAAACATATATTTGATGAAGAGAAGATTAGGAGACTGAATGAAGAAGAATTTGATAGAGCTATTAATTTGCAGAGTATGGAGAATCATGGATTTATTAAAGGCTGGGGTTCGTATTTGTCTAGAACCAATGAAATCAATGCTCCTACATTGGTAATTCATGGAACAGAAGACACTATTATTCCCTACGAGCATGGAATTCATCTTTCCGAAGTGATACCAAATGCAGTATTGGTTACCTTAGAGGGTACAGGGCATGAGCTTCACCATAATGATTGGGATGAAATTATTAATGCTATATCAAAGCATGCAACAAATTTATGAATAAAAATTTTTAGACAGGAGTGATTTGAATGAGTAAAGATATGAAACAAGTTATAGAAATAGCTAAAAAACATAATCTTATTCTAAAGGAAGAAACAATGCAGTTTAATGAATCCGGACTTGATTTTCAAGTTGTATTTGCTCTAGATGAAAGTGGAGTAGATTGGGTTCTTAGATTGCCTAGGCGTGAAGATGTTATGCCTAGAACAAGGGTAGAAAAACAAGCATTAGATTTAGTTAATCAGTATGTTAAATATTTTCAGGCACCAAACTGGATTATTTACACAGATGAGCTAATAGCATACAAGAAGTTAGATGGTGTGCCAGCAGGAACCATTGATCATAATATCGGAAATTATGTTTGGGAGATAGATATTAACAACGTTCCACCATCATTTCACATGTCTCTTGGAAGAGTGTTAGCAGAGCTTCATAGCATACCTAGTGATAAAGCTACAGAATTTGGACTAATAGTGCAAACACCTGAAGAAGCGAGAAAATCAATGAAGCAGCGTATGAATGATGTAAAAACAAAATTCGGTGTAGGTGAGAAATTATGGAATAGATGGCAGTCATGGGTTAATGATGATGAAATGTGGCCAAAGAAAACTGGACTGATTCATGGAGATGTTCATGCCGGACATACCATGATTGATAAAGAAGCTAACGTGACTGGATTGATCGACTGGACTGAAGCTAAGGTAACAGATATTTCAAATGACTTTGTTTTCAACTACAAGGCTTTTGGAGAAGAAGGATTAGAAGCTCTGATAATTGCTTATAAAGAAGCTGGGGGTTATTACTGGCCTAAAATGAAAGAGCATATTATTGAACTGGTCGCTGCATATCCGGTTTCAATTGCTGAGTTTGCAATAGCATCTGGTGTTGAGGAATATGTTCAAATGGCGAAGAAGGCATTGGAAATAGACAATGTTTAAGCTGTATACTATTTGGCGAAAGGAATCCCCGGGGTAAAAAACGCATAAATTACCCCATTGACAACTAGACTTGTTAAATTGTATAAGACCTATGTGTAGACGCATGTTGAGTGTGTCACATTACTAGAACGTAAGAAAGATAGATAAAAGATGAAAAAAGTGGCTCCACGACTGGATTTTTCTGGTTCTTTAAATAAATAGATGTATTTAAAAAATCAAGCTTTAAAAAAATCGATGTAATAACTTTAAATTAATCGATGTATTCTGATATGAGTACATCGATTTTTCTTTGTGATATATAAAAATTTATATTATAACTTTATAGGTACATCATTATTTTTGACATACATAATACGGTTTCTTAGTCTAGAAAAATTTGTAAAACCATAAGCATGTCTAATGATAGTTTTTATATCGCTGTTAGCACGTTCCATTCCACCATTACTTATTACATGGGTTATCAGTTGATGAATTCCTGCAATTCCTTAATAGTTGATATAAAGATTTGTGAAAATTATTAGTTAAAAAAGCTTTCTAAAAGCAAAATTCTGCTAATTTATAAAAATGTATAACAAATCTATTAAAAATGTTAGATATATTATAGAATCTGTTATATAATATATGTATAACAAAAATATAAAATAGTTATACATGTGGTGGTGTACTTATGCAAGAATTATTAAAAGAGAAAAAAGAAATAGAAAGTAGATTAAATAGCCTATTATATGGGACTGTACAAATTAGAGAAAAAGAGGATAAAAGATATATATATTTAGTTTATAGAGAATCCGGAATATTAAAAAGCAAGTATGCTGGTGTTTATTCAGATGAATTATATAATCTTATATTAAATAATAATAAAATTGTTAAAGAATATAAAAAGCGATTAAAACAAATTAATAAAGAGCTTGATCAATATGCTAAGCAAGATGATGTATTTAATGATAATGTTGAAACATGTATCGCAATTGCAAAAAGAAATTTAGTTGATTATATTTATAAACAATCTATTCTTGAAGGAATTGCTACTACATATTCTGATACAGAAACTATTGTTAATGAGGGTATTGCCAATAATATGAATGCAGAAGATGTTACTAAAATATTAAATTTGAAGCATTCATGGAATTTTATCTTGGATAGAGATGTATTATCATATCCAACGAATTATGCAATTCTTTGCGAGATTAATCATTTGGTTGAAGAAGGAATATCAACTTTATCTGGACATATAAGGAGATTACCTGTAAGTATTGGAGGGTCTGCGTATATTCCGCCAATACCTTTAGAATATCAAGTAAAAGAAGAACTTAATGAACTTTTAAGTAAAGATATTTCTATAGATACAGGTGTAGAACTTGTTTTATATGTAATGAAGAAGCAATTGTTCATTGATGGTAATAAAAGAACTGCAATAATATTTGCTAATCACTACTTAATAAGAAATGGTTTAGGTATTGTTGTTATACCAGCTGAATGTGTTAAAGAGTATAAAAAACACCTCATCAATTATTATGAAGATTCTGATTTAGAGTCAATCAAAGTATTTTTAAAAGAAAAATGTTGGATTAAGATAAATTAAATATGACAGCATGATAGTTAAGAATGTGTATGAAGTTGATATGTTTCGGTGGTGGTTTTGAATACCAACTGATATACCGTTGAGTGTGTCGTTCTATTATCCTTAAAAGATATTTATTAAAGTAATAATATTAGGAATATTTCAATTATTATCGGCAAAATATAAAGAAAATGGAATGCTTATTTTTGTTGTATAAAATGCCGATAAATGATAAAATATTACCGAGGTTGGTGATAAGATGAAATATCTATCAGTAAAAGAAATTGCAAATATATGGAATGTTTCAGAAAGAAGTGTAAGAGATTACTGTAATAAAGGAAGAGTAGAAGGTGCGATTTTAGAAGGTAAAACTTGGCATATTCCTGCAAACGCTCCAAAACCAATAAGACAAATTAGACATAGTTTAAAAGAAGTGAATCTACTTGATATTCTAAAAAGAGAAAAAGAAGGAAAATTAAGTGGTGGTATATATCATAAAATTCAAATTGAAATGACCTATAATTCTAATCATATTGAAGGAAGCAAATTAACTCATGATCAAACAAGATATATTTTTGAAACAAAAACTGTTGGTGAAGATTTTAAAAATATACTGGTTGATGATATTATTGAAACATCTAACCATTTTAGATGTATTGATTTAGCTATAGATGCAGCAAAAACTAAGTTATCAGAATCATTAATTAAACAGTTTCATTATATTTTAAAAAATGGGACTTCAGATTCTTTTAAGACTTGGTTTAAAGTTGGTAATTATAAGATGATTGAAAATGAGGTTGGAGGAATAGAAACAGCAAATCCTTCTTTGGTAAAAAATGAAATGAAGGATTTATTAACATGGTATAATTCACTACCCAATATTACAATTAATGAAATAATTGAATTTCATTATCGTTTTGAAATCATTCATCCATTTCAGGATGGTAATGGTAGAGTTGGTAGATTAATAATGTTTAAGGAATGTTTAAAGCATAATATAGTTCCTATTTTAATAACTGATGAATATAAATCGTTTTATTATAGAGGATTAAAAGAATGGAAGAATGAACCTGGTTACTTAATTGATACTTGTTTAAATGGTCAAGATATATTAAAAAAATATTTAGATTACTATAATATTAAATATTAAGCAAGGTACTTTAATGATAGCATGATAGATAGAATGTGTATTAAGTCGACATGTTTGATACTGGCAAACTCGGGATGTCAAAAATTACCCCCTATAGTATCTACTTTATTAATAGCACAAGACTTTTAAACTTTTTTGGAATGCCCCCTAGTAATGTTGTTTCCTCATATGAAACTGAGTAAAAAATAATGTCTATTTTTACAACTTATAAATAAATAAAATTAAAAAATTATATTTTGAGTTTATATTAATTGTATGATATAATCTTGTGGAATAAATTTTTATGTTAAAATATGAAAAAAAGTAAACTTATTATTGGTTATAGGCGTTATATATGATGATTTTATTATTAATAGTTATCTATGTTGCATTTATAGGACTTGGATTACCAGATTCCTTATTTGGTCCAGCTTGGCCAGCAATTTATCAGCAATTTAATATTCCAGTATCCTTTCAGGCATTTGTTACAATGACAACAACAATATGCACTATATTATCCTCTATTTTTTCTTCTAGAGTAATTAATAAATTTGGTACAAGAAATGTGGTTGTTTTATCTACTTTATTAACTGTTTTAGGATTATTAGGGTATTATTTGAGTAATTCATTTTGGTTATTAATTATTTCAGCCATTCCACTAGGAATAGGTGCTGGAGCAATAGATTCAGCACTTAATAATTATGTAGCAATTCATTATAAAAGGGTTCATATGAATTTTTTACATTGTTTTTATGGGATAGGTGTTACATTATCACCATATATTATTTCAATGGCTTTATCAGAAGATAATAATTGGAAAAAAGGATATTTGATTGCATTTTTTATTCAATTAGGCATTTGTTTAATATTAGTATTATCTATGCCATTATGGAATAAGGTCGAGAATAAAAATATTAGTTCCTCATTTAATACAGTTTCAATTCCTTTTTTTAAAATGATAAGAACCCCTATTATTGTTACTGCAGGATTAATATTCTTTTTTTATTGTGGTGTTGAATTAACTACAGGTCATTGGAGTGCTTCATTTTTAGTTAATGCTAAAAATATAAATCCAGATCAAGCGGCAGCATTGGTTGGTTTGTTTTATGGTGGACTTGCCCTAGGAAGATTTGTATCTGGCCTTGTTTCATCAAAACTATCTAGCTTTAAGTTAGTATTTACTGGAGAATTAATATTACTTATAGCCTCTATATTATTCATATTACCATTTAGTGGATATATATATGTGGGTGTTGCTTTATTTTTAGTTGGATTTGGTTGTGGACCAATATTTCCAAATATGGCCGCAATAACTCCTACATATTATGGAGAAAAGTATTCTCAATCAATTATGGGAATACAAATGTCATTAGCCTATACATCAGCTATAACTATTTCTCCTTTATTTGGTATTATTGGTGAAAAAATATCATTTAATATATTTCCATATTATTTATTAGTACTTACAATTATTCTTGTATCTCTTACATTTACAATAAGAATTTTATATAAAAATAGAAAAGAATTATTTTAGGAAAAGAATAATATTTCAATCAAATAATATAGTTTGAACATATTATAAAAACAAATAGGTAATATTCAAAAATAAAGTTCAAATTTTATAGTATCATAAAATAAAATATATTATATAAAGCTTATTTTCATATTTTATATAATCATTATTATTTAAAATACTATAAATAGAATTATATGAGGAGTGATGATTATGGAATATGTTATTTTGTCTTGTAGTATTATTGCAGTGATTTTAACTTTAATTATTTTGGTATTATTTATTAGTAACAAACAATCAAGAGAAAATGGTTTAGGGGATAGTGAACTAAAAAAGATTAGAGAAACTGTAATAGAATCTGTAAATGGTTTAAGTGATAGTGTTAGTAAATTAATTTCTGAAAAAAATTCTACACTTATGAATGAACTTAATAAAAATGTCGAAGAAATGAATAAAAAGATTGATAATTTAGTTAAGTCACAAAATGAATTATCAAATAGTCAAAATAAATTCAAAAATGAAATAATTGTGTTGATCAATGAAAATAATAAGAAACAAATTGAGCAGATTAATAATTTCATTGTTGATTATAATAAGAATAATAGTGATTTTAATAAAGAATTATTAAAAACTATTAATGATAATTATACTGCACAGACTAAATCTTTTACTAACTTTGAAAGTAAATATACTATAGATAGTAATAAGCAAAAAGAAGAAATAATGAATAAACTAGCCTCAGAGATCAAAGAATTTAACAAGGCTATTAAGGAAATATTAGAGAGCTTCGATAAGTCAATTAAAGAAAAGCTTGAAGATTTCAAGAAGAATACTAAAGAATCAATTACAGGATTAAGTGATACAGTTACAAAAAACTTATCTGAAATTAGAAAAGACAATAATGAAAAACTTGATAAAATTAATGAATCTGTTAATGAAAAGCTTCAAAAAACATTAGAAGAAAAGCTTAGAGACTCTTTTAAAAGCGTTGTTGAAGGTATTGGTGATGTAAATAAGGCAGTTGGAGAAATTAAGGGACTTGCTACTGATGTAGGATCTTTAAAAAATGTATTAACTAATGTTAAAACTAAAGGTATTATGGGTGAGGTTATTTTAGGTAATATCATTCGAGAATTTCTAACTGCTGGACAATTTGAAGAAAATATAGTAACAAAGGTTGGCTCTAAAGAGAGAGTGGAATTTGCAATAAAGCTTCCTGGAACAAAGGATGATACTATCTTCTTACCAGTAGATTCTAAGTTTCCTTACGAAGCATATTCAATTATTAATGAGTCATCAGATGTAGAAGAAATAAAAAATGCTAGAAAAAATCTAAGAAGCAATCTTTTAAAATATGCTAAGGATGTACATGATAAGTATATTGATGTCCCAAATACTACTGATTTTGCAGTTATTTTTTTACCATTAGAAGGATTATACCTTGAAGCATTAAACATGGGATTGTTTGAAGAAATTCAAAACCTATATAAAGTTAATCTTACAGGACCAACAACATTTACAGCATTTATTAATTCCTTAAATATGGGCTTTAAGTCACTACTAATACAAAAGAAAAGTGCTGATGTATTTAATCTTTTAGGAGCAGTAAAAAATGAATTTGGAAAATTTGCTGAAGCTCTTGAAAAAACGCAAAAAAGAGTTAATGAAGCATCAAAAGAACTAGATAATCTTGTTGGTACAAGAACAAGAGCTATGAATCGTCAGCTTAAAACAATTGATGCTTTAGATGATAAAACAACTAAAGTACTTCTTGGTGAATAGAATGATACTAATTGATTAATCTTTTTCTAAGTGGTATTAGATGTAAATTATAAGGCACAAAAGATAATTATATCTAATATAAGTTATCTCTTTATAAATTATTGACTAGCTTAAGTATTTAATTACTAAATTATATAAATATTTTATTAACTGTATTTAAAAAAATATAGTATATTATTATTCATTAAAATAATAAATGAAAATGTTATATTTACTATTATATAGAGGAAAATTAAAAATTATAATGGTATGGATATAAATAAAATTATAGAGTTCATTTAATTCATTTAAAATTTTATTAAGAATAATTATTAATAACACTAATTAAATAGTTTGCTATAACAATATTTAAATGCTATAATTATAGTATAGAGATAGAGGATTAATAAATGATAATTAATAATAAAAAAATAGAGTTGAATAAAAAAGATATTGATGAAAGAAATTTTAGAATATTACTTGTGACTATAATTTCATTATTTTTTATATATGTTTTTAGTATTCCTATTAGCTTAATGGTAGAAGAATATAAAGTAATGTTTGTTCCATATTTAATAATAATTTCTTTTCTATTATTAATATTATTATTTTTTAAATTTTTCAAGAAAAATATTTTATTATTTTCTTATATTATTTTATCAATATTTTATTCTTTTTTAGTATATTCTAGTATAGTACTTCAACCAAATATGGTTTGTATTACTATATTATTTTTCATATTTCTAACTCCAATGATTATTTTAGATTATGAATGGAGAATAGATTTATTTACTATCATTTATTCTTTAATATATATTATTTTATTATTAATATATAAACAAAATAATACTTTAATTCATGAAATATTTAATGTTTTATCTACACTTTCATTATGTATAGTAATAGCTCATTTTTCAAATAAAATAATGATTGATAATATTGACATGAAAAGAATGGCTCTAGAATCAGCTAAAATTGATTATTTAACTAAATTAAATAATAGAATTGAATTATTTAAAGTATTACAAACAGATAAAAATATTAATGCTATATTAATGCTAGATGTAGATTATTTCAAAAAATATAATGATACTTATTCCCATCAAAAGGGAGATGAATGCTTAGTTTTAGTAGCTAAGGTATTATCTAATATTTCTAATACATATCAAGATGTAGGCTTTTATCGTTATGGTGGTGAAGAATTTGTTGGAATAATTAAAAATAGAGATAATCTTAAATCAATATATGGTATTCTAGAAGAAATAAGAGGAAATATTGAAGCTTTAAACATTGAACATAAAGAATCTATTCATAATATTGTAACAGTTAGCATTGGATTTACTTATATAATTGAGGAAGAAAATTTTGATTATAAAGAAGCATTAAATCAAGCTGATATTGCATTATATAAAGCTAAGGCTAATGGAAGGAACAGAGTGGAAAGATTCATTTGTGAATGATGAGTTGATTTTATCAGCTCTTTTTCTTTTATTGAAATAAAAAGAATTGAGGAAATAATATGGTTTGGAATCCATGGAGAGGCTGTAAAAGATATAGTGAGGGATGTAAACATTGCTATATTCATAAAGGAGACTTAAAAAGAGGAATTAATACTGAAGAAATTGTAAAAACAAAGGATTTTTATAAGCCAATAGAAAGATTAAAAAATGGTAATTATAAAATGAAATCAGGATTATGCTATTTATGCTTTCAAAGTGATTTTTTAATAGAGGAAGCAGATGAATGGAGAAATGAAGTTTTTAGAATGATTAAAGAAAGAAGTGATTGTCAATTTCTTTTTTTAACAAAAAGAATTGATAGATTTTTAAAATTTATTCCTGATGATTGGAATGATGGATATGATAATGTTATTGTATCTTGTACTATTGAAAATCAAAAACAAGCTGATTATAGATTACCTATATTTAATTCTTTACCAATTAAGCATAAGCTACTTTCAGTCCAACCATTATTAGAAAACATTAATATTGAAAAATATCTAGATGATATTGAATTAGTAGTGTTAGGTGGAGAATCAGATCCTAATGGTAGAATTCTAGATTATGATTGGGTGTTAAATGTAAGAGAACAATGTATAAGAAAAAATATTAGTTTTGAATTTAGACAATTAGGCACAAATTTTTTAAAGAATGGAAGGCTATATAAAATAAGAACCTTTGACTTATCTAAACAAGCCAAACTTGCAAATATTAATTATTATTCTTTAAAAGATATAGCTAAATGATAAGTAATGATTGAGTCACTAGGATTATTATTTTTAAAATAATACCAATAAATTTGAATTTATAAACGCTATTATTAAGGGGAGGTAAATATGAATATAGATAGAATAAATGAATTATTTATATGTTTAAAAAATAATGAATTAAACTATTTTGATGAATTCTATAATTTAACTCATGAATATATTTTTTATAATATAGTAAAAATAGTAGATTCATTTGAAGATTCTGAAGATATCCTTCAGGATACATATATTTACTTTCTCAATAAAATAGGTACTATTAATAGAAATAGTAGCCCTATTGGTTATTTATTACTTACTGCTAAGCATAAAGCTATTGATTTTTTAAGAAAACAAAATAGATTAATATTTTCTGAGGATTATATTAACTATAATTATTATGTTGAATATACAAAAAGTGATAATGGATTAATAAAAATATTAAAGGAAAAACTATCAAAGGAAGATTTAGAAATTATTATATTACATGTGTTAGATGAATTAACATTCAATGAAATTTCAAAATTTAAAAATATTCCATTAGGTACTATTTTATGGAAGTATAATAAAATTATTAAATATTTAAGGAAGGAGCTTAACTATGAGGATTTCAGATGATGATATTAGAAAATATAATATAAAAACATCCTCTAATATGATATTAGATAAATTTTATAAAGTTAATACTAAGACAAAATCAAGATTTAATTTTAAGCTAGCCTTATCTATTTCAAGTCTTATGATACTAGCTACTACATTTATTTTAGTTGTTTTATTATTTCCTAAAAATACAATAAATCCTAATAAGAATGAGAAAGAAACTTTAAATGTAAATGAAGAAATATTTAATTTTCAGGTAAGCTCTTTAGTTACTATTATTTCAAATGAGGCTAGTTTACTAAATGAGCCTATATCTAATTATCCTATTAGAAATAGATTGTGCTTTTATAGAGAGAATCTTGAAAATGATGAAGATATATTTTTTAATGATGCTATAAAAGAATATCAGCTATTTGAGGATGTTATATATAATAAATATTATGAGATAAATAGTAATATTTTATATAATTATAATTATTATCAAGGTTACTATAATGATTATAAGCTTATGCTTGATTATAATGACTATAAAATATATATAAATTACACTAATAAAGAAGATGAGGAAAGTGAATTTGAAGGTGAAATAGAAATAAATGGTAAATATTATAAACTAGAAGGAAAAGAAGAAAAGGAAATTGATGAACTAGAGCTTAGCACTAAAATTTATTTATCAGATGAGGAATATTATTTAGTTGAGGAAGAATATGAGAATGATGAATATTCTTATAAATACTCAATTAAATTAAATAATAAAGAAAAGTGTGAATATAAATTAAAAATAGAAAATGAAAATATTTCCTTTAAAGTAGAATCAAATGATAAAAGATATGAATATGATATTGAGGTGCTAGATGATAAAAATTGGTCATTTAAATTTAATGGTGATGACAAGAAATTTGAATTTAACTTAGAAATAGATAATGAAGGTAAAAAAAACTATAACAAAAAATAAAAAAATACCAATAAATTCCAATCCATAATCGCTTATTAGGTGATAATGGAGGAAAATATATGAAAACAATTAAAAAATTATTATTAGGAATATTTACATTATTTGCAGTAAGTACATTAGTATCATGTTCATTAAGTGAAACTGAAGAGATTAAATTTGTATACGCTTCGAATAAAAAACTTGCATATTCTGCAACAACAGCTTTATCTATTTTAGATACTGAAGAGAATATAAATTCTAGTGAAGAAATTCCTGAGGTTGTAGAAGAATCCCCTAATTCTACAACCGAGGGAACTGAAATGCCATCTACGTTACCTGAAATTACAGAACCAACAACAGTTGAAGCTACACAAGAGAATGGGGATATTAAAGCTGAGTATTTACCAGATATTATTGAACAAGCAGATTTAATTCTTTCTAATGATGCTAATTTTAGCTTTATAAGTATAGAATCAGATAGAGATGATTATTTGAATCATAGTATAATTAGCTTTAATGATTATGAGGGGACTACTCATACCTTCAAGCTATACTATAATGATGTTTTAGAAACTGTAGACACTGATGATGATGAGGAAGAAACAAAGGTTAACTATTCTGGTTTATTGATTTATAATGAATTAGAATATACATTTGATTTTGAATCTGAAACAGAATCTGAGGAGGATGAAATAGAGGTAAAAACAAAGCTTGTTATATATACAGGAGATGATTCTTATATTTCTATTAAAAATGAATGTGAAACAGAAAATGATGAAATAGAAGAAAAATTCACCTATAAGGTTGTGGAAAATAATGAAGTAGTTGTTTACTATTCAATTTCAAATGAAACTGAAAATGATAAAACTAAAGTTAAGGTAATAATAAATGGAGAAACTATTAAGCTTAAAAAGGTTTTAAAAGGAGATAAGCATTATATTTCAATGGATGATGGTAAATTTGAGGCTTTATTTGAAGGCTATAAAGATGAAAATGGTAATCATAAGCATCATTTAGTTGAAAATAATGAAGAATATGATCCAAATTTTAACTATGAAGTAATGAAGAAGCATTTTGAAGAGCATTTTACTGGCTTTGATGATATTTTTAAAAATAAAGATTATAAGAATAATGATAAAAATTATGAGGAAGATGAATTAGAGGAAACTATAGAAGAATAGTTGTTTAATCTTTAGTCCCACAAGGTATTTTTGCCCTGTGGGATTTTTAATTGTTCTTTAATTATTAATAAACATTTTTTACAATATTTTTCATTACATTAATTGAAAACTTATTTAAAAATTTATATAATTTTAATATATAATTTTTATTAGGTGTATTATGAGAGATTTAAAAGCTATATTAAGATTTATAAAATATGATAAAAAGAATTTTATATTATCCATTACATTAATAATAGTAGAGACATTATTTGAATTAATGATTCCATTTGTTATGAAGGATATTATTAATAAGGGAATTAATGAATCAAATATGGGTGCAATATTAATATATGGATTAATTATTATTGGTTGTGCTATTATTTCTGTAATAACTGGACATTTTTATGCAGTATATAATGCAAAATTTGTTACTAATTTTACAAGTAGATTAAGATTAGAGCTATTTAAAAAGATACAAAGCTTTTCTTTTTCTAATCTAGATAATTTTGATTCATCATCATTAATAACAAGAGTAACTAATGATGTAGCAGTAATACAATCTACATTAGCTGGTAGTATTAGGCCTTTAATTCGAAGTATATTAATGATGACAGTTGGAATTGGATTGTCTTTTATTTTATCAGCTAAGCTTGCTTGGATATTTGTTGTTGCTGTACCAGTATTAGCAGTGATACTAATATTAATTATTAGAAATACAGCACCAAAATATAAAAAATTACAAGAAGCAATTGATAATATTAATTTAGTAGTTAGAGAAGATATTATCGCAATAAGAACTGTTAAGGCTTATGTAAGAGAAGAGCATGAAAAGATTAAATTTAATAATGCTAATACCTATGAAAAGAATATTACAAATTCTACATTTAAAATATCTATTTTAAATCAACCAGCATTTGAATTCATTATGTATGCAGTAACAGTATTAATCCTTTCATTTGGAACGTCTTTAGTACATAGTCAAGAACTTGAAGTAGGTACTCTTTCAGCTTTATTATCCTATGTACTTCAGGTTATCAATTCTATTATGATGTTATCAAATGTATTTTTATTGCTTAATAGATCCTTTGCTTCTGCATCAAGAATTAATGCAATATTAATAGAAGAACCTATTATTAAAAATGAAGGTGATAAATTAATAGAAAATGCTGATGTCATATTTAATAATGTTGATTTTAAATATAAAGAGGATTCTGAATTATTCGCATTAAAAAATATTAATTTAAAGATACCCCAAGGTACCTCTTTAGGAATAATTGGTGGTACAGGTAGTGCTAAAACTACCTTAGTTAGTTTAATTTCTAGATTATATGATGTTAGTAATGGTAATATCTTAATTGATAATGTAGATATTAAGAAATATGATTTAAAAAATTTAAGAGATAGTATTTCAATAGTACTTCAAAATAATGTATTATTTAGTGGTACTATTAGAGAAAATCTTTTATGGGGAAATAAAAATGCTAAGGATGAAGAAATATATGAAGCTTTAAAAATAGCCCAAGCCTATGATTTTGTTATGGATTTTGGAGGATTAGATTATGATTTAGGCCAGGGTGGAGTAAATGTCTCAGGAGGTCAAAGACAAAGATTATGTATTGCAAGAGCTCTACTAAAAAAACCTAAAATCATAATTTTTGATGATTCTACATCAGCTTGTGATATGGAGACTGAAAGAAAAATATTAAAAGGAATTAGAACTCTTAAGAATGTTACTAATATCATTATTGGACAAAGAATAGTATCTGTTTGTGAGGCAGATAACATCATTATTTTAGATGATGGAGAGATAGTAGCATCTGGCAATCATAAATCATTATATAAGGAATCTAATATTTATAAAGAGCTTTGTGATACTCAATTAGGAGGTGAAGATTATGGCAATAATGCATAGTCGAAAAAGACCTGAAAACCTTAAGAAAACTCTTAAGAGATTCTTGTCCTATATTGGTAAGCATAAATTCACATTATTTATTGTAGGTATATTAGCAATATTATCAGCTTTTAGTAATTTATTAGGTACTTATAATTTTCAAACATTAATAGATAAATATACAAGACCTGAATATTATAATGAAATTTGGAGAATGATTCTTCTTGAGGTTATAATTTATTCAGTTGGAGTAATATCTACCTTAATCTATACTCAAATTATGTGTAGAGTAGCTCAAAAAATAATCTATGAAATGAGACATGATATGTTTAATAGAATGGAAAGTCTTCCATTAAGCTATTTTGACTCAAAGACTCATGGAGAAATAATGAGTATTTATACAAATGATATTGGTGCTATTAGTGAGGCAATAAATAATGCTTTTGCATTATTAATAGCTAATTTTGTTCAAATAGTAGGTATGCTTATATTAATATTTATTATTAATTGGCTATTATCATTAATATGTATTGTATTTTATGCCATTATGTTTACATATATTGTTTATGCATCAAAGAAAAGTAAAAAGGCCTTTTATAAATCTTCACAGGATATTGCTAAATTAAATGGATTTGTTGAGGAAATGCTATCGGGACAAAGAGTAGTTCAGGTATTTAATCATGAAGAAGAAAATATTAATATTTTTAAAGAAAAAAATGATGCTTTTAAAAATAGCTCTAGTGAAGCTTTAAGATATAGCTTTTCACTGATTCCAATGGTTGTATCACTTGGATATATTAATTACGCTATTGTAGCGATATTTGGTGGTTTAATCGCATTAGGATATGCTCCAATAACAACCATGACAATTGGTCAAATCGCATCATATTTAGTATTGGTAAGACAGGGTACAATGCCAATTAATAGATTTACAAATCAAGCTAATGTATTATTAAATGGACTTGCATCAGCAGAAAGAATCTTTAGCTTAATGGATGAAGAAATAGAAATAGATGAAGGTACATATTCATTAGAATTAAAAAATGATACTTATTATTGGGTTAATAATGAAAATGAAATATTATTAAAGGGTGATGTTAGATTTATTGATGTTGATTTTTCTTATATTAAAGGAAAAACGATTTTAAAAAATTTAAATTTATATGCTCATCCAGGACAAAAAATAGCATTTGTTGGGGCAACAGGTGCTGGAAAAACTACAATTACTAATTTAATTAATCGTTTCTATGAAATAGAAAATGGAAAAATATTAATAGATGGTATTGATATCAAGGAAATAAAAAAAGAATCCTTAAGAAGCTCATTAGGTATAGTATTACAGGATACTCATCTATTTACTGGAACAATTATGGAAAACATTAGATATGGTAAGCTTGATGCGACTTTAGAAGAGGTGATAGAAGCAGCTAAGCTTGCAAATGCTCATAGTTTCATTAAAAGATTACCGAATGGTTATAATACAATGATTTATTCTGATGGTAATAATTTATCTAGTGGTCAAAGACAGCTTATTTCTATTGCTAGGGCAATGGTATCAAAAAGACCAATATTAATATTAGATGAGGCTACATCAGCTATTGATACTAGAACTGAGTCATTAGTAGAATCTGGTATGGATAGATTGATGGAAAATAAAACAGTATTTGTAATAGCACATAGATTATCAACAGTAAGAAATTCTAACGCTATAATGGTATTAGAAAATGGAAATATAATTGAAAGAGGTACTCATGAGGATTTAATTAATCAGCATGGTAAGTATTATCAATTAGCTACAGGAACATTAGAATTAGAGTAAGCCAACTATGACTTATTCTTTTTTTAATTTTAATATAGTATAAGTATTTTTAAAATTATTAATTATTTATATAATAATATGTTTATATAGTGGTATAATTATTTATAGGTGGAGTATATGAATGAAAAAGAGTTTTATAATGAATTTGATAAGTTATTAACCGAACATAAAATAGATACCGCTAAAGAATATCTTTTAGATTCATTAGCCATTGCTAAAAATGAAAATAATACTTCTTTATTAGTAGCTGTATTAAATGAAACAATAGGCTTTTTTAGAGATCTATCATTATTTGAAGATTCTATAAAATTTGCTAAAATATTGGCTAAGCTTATTAATCAAATTAATAATCCTAAGCTTCATTTTATTTCTTATATAAATATTGCGAATGCTTATAGGGCAGGAGGTTTATATCAGGATTCCTATAATGCCTTTAATTATGCATTATCTATATATGAAAATTATAAATTAGATAATAAAATAGAGCTTGCTGCATTATATAATAATTTTGCATTATTAGAACAAAAAGAAAAGAATTATGATAAAGCTCTATTATTATTTAATAAAGCTTTAGAAACAATAAAAAATGAAGCAGATAATGTTAAGATTGCCACAACATATATTAATATTGCAGAATGCTATATGGAACAAAATAAACTAAATGAGGCACTAGATACATTATTTTTAACTGATTCTTTATTAATTAATTATCAAGATGATTTTCATATGATGGGATATTATTTAGCCTATGGTAAGGTATATTATTTAAAGAAAGAATATTTACTAAGTGAAAAATATTATAAATTAGGTTTAGCTCATATAGATAAAAACTTAGGAAGAAATATTTTATATAAAGAAACCTTAGAAGAATATATGAAGGTATTAAATAAACTAAATAAAAATAGAATGACTGGTATAGAATTATCTTATAGATATTATATAGAAAATAAAGAATTATTATTTAATAATATTAGTAATGATACACTAAATAATCTTACTATTGGATTATTTGGCTTAGGTAGTGAATGCTATTATTCTGATGATTATATTTCTGAGGATCATGATTTTAATCCTGGCTTTATTGTGTTATGTGAAGATAATGTTTCAGTAGAGGAATTTACTAAATTAAAGGAAAATTATAATAAATTACCTAAGCTTTTTGATAGATTTTATATTAGAGAAATATTACCTAAGCATGGAATTCATTATTTTAAGGATTATATATTTGAATTTATGGGAGTAAGTGATATTAATAATTTAACTACTCAAAATAAATCATTATTAACAAATGGTAAAATATTTTATTATAATTATAATTCTAGCTTAGTTAATTTAAGAAATAAAATAATAAAGAATAATAAATATGATTATTTAAATGAAATATCACTTAAAGCATTAGAGATATCACAATATATCCCTTATAATCTAAAAAGAAGTCTAGATAGAAATGATATTATTACGTATAATTTATTAAAAAATCATTTAGTTGATCGATTGATAGAATTTTATTATATTTATCATAAAGAATTTATGCCCCATGATAAGCTCTCATTAAAGCTTATGAATAAAAATAGTATTATTTATAAATGGATAAATAAAATATTATATGAGGATAGCTTAAATGATGAATTAATAATAAAAATAAATGAAGCTATAACTAATGAATTATTTAAGCTTCATATTATTAATAATAGAGAATCGTTATATATTGATTCATATAGAGAAGAAATTATTGAATTTGTAAAATTAAATAATTATAAATCAAAAATAATTCCTAAAATAGTAGAAATTGAATGGGAAATGTTTCAAGAGCTTAATAATATTGGATGTAGAGCTTCATGTCAAAATAATAAACCTATGTTTACACTAATGAGAGAATCTCAATATTATTCATGGAATAAGGAATTATTAGCTTCTTATTATAGTGATTTAAATATAGCAGTAGAAAATCATTATAACCTATTAGCTATTAAATATGGTTTTATGGAGGAAACTGTTGATCCTGATCATTATGTAACAATTAAGGATAATCTTCCTAAATTATCAGAAAAAAGAATCCAATTAAGAGAAGGTATAGTATCAGTTCAGCTTGAAATGTTAAACGATTATAGTAAAGAAAATGATATTTCTAATATGAGAACTATTAATACAATATCAGATAAATATGATAATGCTTCATATGAAACCTATTTAAGAGGAGAATTATCCTCTTATTCAGAAAATACAATGTATATATATGCTAAATATTTAGCTTATTTAGCTAAAAATAAATTGAATATTGTAGAATTAACATTATTTTATACTAATTTATTGAGGTAGTTTATGAAAAAAGAAATTGTTATTAAAAGAATTATGTATTCATTTTTCTTTATTTATTTTGTTATTTTATTAATTGAAAGATTAATATCAATTATATTATCATTTAGTAATAATATTAATATATTTTCAAATGGATTTTATATCTTTGCATATTTAACTACATTTATATCACTAATAGTATTTATAATTTATTTAGTATTTAGATTTAAATTATTTATTAAATTATTTAGTACCAAAATAGAAATTAATAATAATGATTTTAATAGCTTAATTATAGCTAGTGGAATAATTTTAGTATCAGGAATGATTCATACTGAATATACAAATCTAATTTTACAATTTACATCATATGCATTTTTAATAGTAGCTATTATTTTAAAAAGTGTACTTATTAATACTAATAATAAATTATTATTATGGTTATCTACTATCTATTTAATATGCTATTCAATGGCAATTCCAGTATGCTACTACACAAATATTCAATATGATGTTTTGTTTTATATTATTCAAGGAATTACAATGCTTGGAATGGTTTTATTATTTACATTATTAACATTAAAGTTATTTAATAATAAAATTAATTTATTTAATATTCTTCCTATAATTTATGGATTAATATTAGATATTATTGTTATAGCATTAAGATTTACAGATACTATTAATTATTTCTTGATTATATTTCTTTCATTAAGTGTTATTTTATATATTATAGGCTTTATAGTTTCTAAAAAGAATAATACTAATTAAAAATAAAAAGGTATTGGAAAAACTGTTTAACCAATACCTTTTTATTTATTCATAATCTCTTGAAAATTTTTTTCTTTGAATTATTTTATTTGAATTAGCTACTCTATTTAAATAATTATCCTCTCTGTAGGTTTCTTTAATAGCTAGCTTTTCTAAAGCCTCACAAGCTAATAAATCTGATTCTCTTTTTTCTTCTGGATAATTATTTAAAGTATCTATAATATCTTGATAATAATGTGTTAATTTAGCATATTTCCAGAAATGGTTTTCTAATCTAACATTAGTAAAATGCCAAGGCTTTGCCCACATTATATAATGAATCATGTTGATCTCATCATCACTATATTTAATGTCTCCAAAAACTTCAACATTCCAAGAATTATCTATCCATAATACTCTATTATAACAAATTAAATTTAAATAATCCTCATCCTGAGTAACTACAAAATTATAAACACTTAATTTTTCAAAGAATTGTGTTAAGATTTTCTCTTCTCTAAATAATTTACAATTAATTAGTAGCATTCCAGCATTAAAGTAATTATATCTATCTAAGCCGATACACTTCTCTACATAAGTACCATATACATCGTTTTGTACCATTGCTTGTTCGTTACAAGCTCCTACAAGATTATCCTTTAAATCATGATTATATAATTTAGATACATCTCCTAAAACTATGGTATCGCTATCAATATATATAGCCTTATCTATATTTGGAAACATTTCTGCAATAAATAATCTAAAATAGGTTGTTTTTGAATAGTAATCTCTTAATGGAATATTATCCTTTATTGAATCAATATAACTAGAACAATCAATAAACTCGATATCGAAATATTCATTTTTCATTTTTAAGACATTTTCTTTTGTGTTATTTTCAATAGAAGTATTAAGAATATATATAATATATTTATAATCCTTAGAAGCATTTTCCATTATAGATTTCATTGAAACTAATGTATATTTAACAAAATTATCATCACAAGCATAAAATATTGGAATTAAATTTTCCATAAAATAAATCTCCTTAAAAGTTATTTTTTTGCAACAATAATATATTAAAAAAAACAAATTTAGTCAATAGATTAGGTATATACACATAATTCTAATAATTTTCTAGTTTAGGAATTTGACTCTACTGGCAGTAGAATTTGATATATAGTGGCTTTTTTTCTTGGAAAAAGTATGATATAATTTAATTATGGATGATTTAAAACAAATAATTTCAAAAAATTTAATAGAATTAAGGAAAAGAAAAAAATACACACAGCTTGATGTTGCTGATATGCTACAATACTCAGATAAGGCGATATCTAAATGGGAGAAAGGAGATTCATTACCTGATGTCGAGACATTATATAAGCTTTGTAATATATATGGTGTAACATTAGATTATCTTACTCATGAGGGCACTTATGAAGAAAAGAAGGAATTTATAAAAAATGATTCTAATAAAAAGAATAAATTAATTATCGCTATGTTATTTATTATGGCTTGTTGGGCTGTATTGATTGTTACATTTACAATTTTAATTAGTGGTTATGATTATAATTATTGGATATTATTAGTATGGGGTGTGCCTTTAACAGGTTTAGTATTATTAGGATTTAATAGTATTTGGGGTAAAAAGAAATATATTATTTATCTTAATTCCTTTGCAATTTGGACCGCACTTACTGCTATATATTTTCAAATATTTTTTTCAACAGGGAATTTTAATATGTGGTATGTATTTTTAGTTGGAGTACCACTTCAAATTGCGGCTGTCTTGTGGAGTCAAATTAAATAGTAAATTATTTTGCTAATCATATTGATTAGCTTTTTTAAGGATTTGACATTATCCTATTGATTGTCCATTCACTATTTCATTATTAGATAAGTTAGAATTAAGATTATTTAGAAGAATTACAATGACATTACTTGAGGCTAAAAGTGTAGAACCAGCTAAGGTAACATTAGATCCTAATTTAAAGTAGGTTTAATTAAACTTATGGATATAAGCTTATAATATTATTATGATTATAATTAAATTAATTTAAAGAATAGAGGAAATATTATGATTTTAATTACAGGTGATACTCATGGTACAATAGATTATAATAAAATAAATATAATTAATAATGCTAATATATTATCTAAGGATGATTATTTAATAATTGCTGGAGATTTTGGGGGATTATTTTTTGAAAAAGAATTAGAGAAACAATTATCATATTATACTAAACTACCATTTATGGTATTATTTGTAGATGGTAATCATGAAAATTTTGATCTAATCAATTCTTATCCTGTTTCTATATGGAATGGCGGAAAGGTACATATTATTAAAGATAATATTATTCATCTAATGAGAGGTCAAATATTTACTATTGAAGGTAAAACTATATTTACTTTCGGGGGAGGCACATCTATTGATAAAATGTTTAGAAAAGAACATGTTTCTTGGTGGAAAGAAGAAATTCCAAGTGAAGAAGAAGTAGAAGAAGGAATTAATAATTTGAAAAAATATAATAATAAAGTAGATTATGTAATAACTCATTCTATTGATTCAAATACATTAAATGATCCTAGATTATTTTTTGAAGGAAGAAAATGTGAAGTATTTGAGGATAATCTTATACTAGATAAATTTGAAAATATTATAGAATATAAGCATTGGTATTTTGGACATTATCATAAGGATGTAAAAATTAATGATAAAAAAACAGCTCTATATAATACAATATATGAGCTTATATAAAGGAGGTAAATTATGTTAGGTGCAATTATTGGAGATATTGTTGGTTCTAGATTCGAAATGCAGAATAACAGATCGAAGGATTTTGAATTTTTTTCAGATAAATGTACATTTACTGATGATTCAGTAATGACTATAGCAGTAGCACATGCAGTTATTAAAAGCTTAACTGAAAATAGTGATTTGAAAGAAAATGCTGTTTATTATCTTAAAGCCTATGGAAGACTGTATCCTGATAGAGGATATGGGATGAGATTTTTTGATTGGATTTTTTCATCTCAGAAAAAACCATATAATAGCTTTGGTAATGGTGCAGCTATGAGAGTTAGTCCTTGTGGATTTTTAGCTGACTCTATAAATCAGGCTATTGAGTTTTCAAGAGCTGTAACAGAGGTTACTCATAATCATCCTGAAGGTATAAAGGGAGCAGAAGCAACAGCAGTATGTATTTATTTAGCTAAAACTAATCATACTATAGAGGAAATTAGAGAATATGTGAATTCCCATTATTATAAAATTGATTTTAAACTTGATGATATAAGAGAATCTTATTTATTTAATGAAACATGTCAAGAAACTGTACCACAGGCGATAGAAGCATTTTTAGAGTCTACAAGTTTTGAAGATGCGATTAGGAATGCAATTTCTATTGGTGGTGATAGTGATACAATAGCTGCAATTACTGGTGGTATAGCAGAAGCTTTTTACGGGATTCCTGATGAATTTATTGAAAAAGCTTGTAGCTATTTGGATGTGAGATTAAGTAATGTTATTCATGCATTTTATAAACAATTGTCTTCAAAGAAATAAATGAAAAAGGCCTTCAACTAGAAGGCATTTTTCAATAACATATTTAAAACGAATATTAGTATTATATTTATTGGATATAATACAATGCTATACATGAATGTAGGAATTATTCCTATGATATTTTTAATTTTTTTAAATATTTCAAATTCAGGCTTAACAGTCTGATTTTTATTTTTATAATAGATATTTTTATTAATATAATAAATATTAAATATAGTTTTATATAATCCATTTAATTCTTTATTTTTAGCAATATTTATTCCTTCAATAATTATTCTAAATGGATATACAATAAATGTATATATTATTGATAATATAGAAAATAATATTGATACTATAATAACTAATATCGCTTGCAAAATGAATTTTAATACTTTATATATTATTTTCATAAGCTTAATTAACTTATTGAATAACCATTTAATACCTAAATAGATACATTTAAATATATAATAGAATAATTTATAAATAGGCTTTAAGATAAATTTATAAAATTTAATAAAAATCCATTTAATAATAAACCAAATTTTACTAAATAACCACTTAATACCTAAATAGATATATTTAAATATATAATAGAATAATTTATAAATAGGCTTTAAGATAAATTTATAAAATTTAATAAAAATCCATTTAATAATAAACCAAATTTTACTAAATAACCACTTAATACCTAAATAGATATATTTAAATATATAATAGAATAATTTATAAATAGGCTTTAAGATAAATTTATAAAATTTAATAAAAATCCATTTAATAATAAACCAAATTTTACTAAATAACCATTCAATGCCTAAATAGATATATTTAAATATGTAATAGAATAATTTATAAATAGGCTTTAAGATGAATTTATAAAATTTAATAAAAATCCATTTAATAATAAACCAAATTTTACTAAATAACCATTTAATAATAAACCAAATTTTACCAAATAACCATTTAATGCCTAAATAGATATATTTAAATATATAATAGAAAAATTTATAAATAGGCTTTAAGATTAATTTATAAAATAAAATAAATAATTTTTTTATTAATCTAAGAGGAGGCCTTATTACATATTTATAAATGATTTTGGATATAAAAACTATTAAACTTCCTAAGGGTTTTACAAGCTTATTATATAAAAATATAATAGGTTTAATAATTATATATAAAAAGAAAAGCTTTATTATCTTCCAAATGAAAAGGATAAATGCTATTAATATATTAATTATAGGTTTAATAATTTTATTGAATATCGTTTTAAATAATGATTTTATATAAGAAAAGATTATTTTAAATATATCCTTTATTGACAAAATGAATTTTTTCATAATTCAACCTTACTAAAATAATATTTTTATTGTGAAAGTTTCATCATTAATATCATAAGATAATAGAAGTTTATTTTCTTCTGCAATTTTACGAATAGAAGAGGTACCTATACCATGACCAACTTCACTATTTGTGGGCGATCCATTTTCATCATATGAAATATTACCATCAAAGGTATTAGTTATTTTAAGGGCAAGTCTATTATCATTATTTAAAAATGTGAGATTTATTGTTCGATCAATAGTCATTTTTAATACTGCATTGTATGCATTTTCTAAACAATTAGATAATAATATTGCAATCTTATAATTACTAATGTGAATAGCACTTTCTATATCATTTATTTTGATTTTTAGATTAATATTATTTTCTTCACATTTTTTTGCATAATAATCAATTACTGAATTAATTATTGGGTCTTTACAATACTGCAATGTTGTATTATCCTCAATTATAGAAATATAATTATTTATAAAATCAATAGCTTCATCAAGCTTATTTGCTTTAATTAATGAATTTGTAGCAGTAAGAATATGCTTAATATCGTGTCGTATTATTTTTAATTCTTCATCTTTTTGCTCTCTAATATCATTCGCAACTTCGATTCTTCTACAATGTTGTTCTATAACATTATTATCAAATGATTGAATCATTATGCTTTTAAAATTTCTAAATATTAAGGAGAAAAACATTAAAGAAAATGTGTATGCAGAAATAATTGCAAAGGCAAACATATCTAATCTTAAAAGACCACTTGAGGTTATTTCTGAAATCATACTTCTATATAGACTAATTATTATAAAGATTATTAATGAATATGCACCAAATACTGGCAAATAATTTGGAGTATATTTTTCGATATCATTATGAAGCTTTTTATAAAATAATCTCAAATATATTCCAATTAATATGAATAGAATAAAATATATAGCATATTCTATTATTTGATTATTGTATCTACTACATAAAATATTTTTTACAACAAAAATTAAATATATATTAACATATATGTTCGTTGTAGCTACTGATAATGATATAAAGTGCAATTTACCCATTATTTGCATAAAAATACATTGAGGTGTTAATAATGTTAATATAAAGAATAAATTCATATTAAGATATTGTCCTAAAAAATAATATAAGAAATGATTAACAGCTAATAATACACACATAAATATTACTGTGATTATTATTGATTTTATTAATTTGTGCTTATATTCTATTACTAATACTAATGCAATCATTGAAAATATTGCAAATAGCATAATGGGCAGTATCTTAATAAAAACATCAAACATTCTATTCACCTAGAAGGTAATTAGCATATACCTTCTTAACATTTGCAAAGTATTTTTTTGATATAGGAATAATATCATTATTTTTCATTACAAATGAAATCTCTGTTATACCTTTAATATAATTCATATTAACTATAAATGCAGAATGACAATTTAAAAAATTATAATTATTATAATCAAAAGGAATAGAAGTTGAAAACTTAGTTCTTATAGAAACAGATCTAACAACCTCATTATTTGTCATATGATATAAAATTCTTCTTTCATTTGATTCAATATACATTATTTCATTAATATCAATTGTAACAAAATCTAATACATCATTTTTAACTGAAAATGTTGATTTTGCTTTAATATTTAAATGTTCTATTAATCTATTTAGGCATAAACTCATTTTTTCCCTATCTAATGGCTTTACTAAATAATCAAATGCATGAACCTTGAAGGCATCAAGGGCATATTCTTTACTAGTTGTAGTAAAAATAATAGGAGCTTTTATATGCATCTGTCTAATTAGTTCAGCAAGCTCAATACCATTTTGCTTCATAATTATATCTAAAAATATAACATCAACCTCATTATTTTTAATATATTTTAGATTACTAACTAGTTCATTAGAACCAATATATTTTCTAATATTTACTTTTATGTTATTTTTCTTTGAATAATCACTAATTAGTTTAGAAGTGTTATCTAATTCTTTCTTTTCATCATCACATACTATAATGTTCATAAATACCACCTTCTTTATGTACATTTATACCATAAAATATTTATAAATTCAATAAATTGAAATTTATTATTAATAAATGTGAATTTTTTATATAAAATAATTATTATAAATTTAATATATAAGATAAATGTAGTGATATTTTATCATTGTTAACTTTAATATATTAATTAACTATTATATCCTTTTATCAGGAGATTTAATTATGATAAAAATTGAGGTTTTGTAAAAAATGATATTAAAATAGTATTTTTTTTATTATGATTATTAATTCCTTTATTGTTTATAATGGAATTTTACGGTTCTCATATTATTTATATATTTTTTTGAAATTATATGAATTTATTTAAAAAATACTATGAAAATTTGATGAATTATTATATAATGAAAACATAGAAATTCGATTTGTGAGGTAAATATAATGAAAATAGCTTTAGCTGGTGCCTTTGGCAATTTAGGTCTAGAGATTCTAAAGCAATTAGTATTAACAGAACATGATATTGTTGCTTTAGATTTGAAGGAAAAGAAAATTCCTGAATTAGAAGGAAAATATGAATTTAAGGAAATTGATGTTACAAAAGTTGATACCTTAAAAAATACTTTAAAGTATTGTGATGTTGTAATATCTACAGTAGGATTAACAGGAGCTAGTACTCAATTCAGTTGCTACGAAATTGATTATCAAGGAAATGTTAATCTATATAATGAAGCCATAAAGGCTCATGTAAGAAAATTTATTTATATTTCTGTTATTGCTTGTGATTTAGAGGATGCAGAGGATGTGCCAATGTTAGAGGCAAAGAAAATGTTTGAAGATGTATTGAAAAATGGAAGTATGGAATATATTATTCATCGTCCTACTGGTTATTTTTATGATATTATAAAGGTATTTAGACCTTATGTCGAAAAGGGAAAAATGCAATTATTAAGTGGCTATAAGGATGTTAAAGCAAATGTAGTTGATTGCCCTGATTTTGCTAAATTTATAGTTGAAACTATGAATGAAACTAATAAAGTATATAATGTTGGTGGCAAGGAAACATATACTTATTATGAGATTTCTAAAATGTGTTTTGAGGCTGCTAATAAGCCATTAGTAATTAAATATGCTCCTAAATTTTTATTTTCAATTTTAGCAAGCTTACCTAAAATTAAAAAAGAAGGTAAAAGAGATATTATTTTATTTTCAAGATTTACATTATCTCATGATTTGGTAGGAGATACTATTGTTGGAGAAAATAGTTTTAAGGAATATATTTATAAAAGTTTTAAGGAGTAATTTATTATATTGTATTTTTCTGCAACTGGTAATGGTGAATTTGTAGCTAAAAATATAGCTCATTTGAATAATGATTAAGTAATTAATTTATCTTTATATTTAAAAAAAATGAGGATTTTAATCTTACTAAGGTAGGCGCTATGCATAAAAGGAGTGGTAAGCCTGTTACTTGGTTATTTGATACATTTTTTATTAAACCTAAAAAGTTTTATACAACTGATGAATGCATTGGCTGTGACTTATGTGAGAAGTTATGTCCTTTAAATAATATTAAACTATTAGATAAAAAGCCAACTTGGGGAAATAATTGTATTCATTGTACTGCATGTATTAATAGATGTCCTAAAGAAGCTATTGAATATGGTAAAAAAACTCAAGGAAAGAATAGATATGTAGCTATAAAATATAAAGCTGAATAATTTAATTATTTAGTTAATATTTTATATAAAAAAATGAATTTTTTTAGAGAAATATGATTAATTATTTCTCTTTTTTTACAATGCAACCAGAAGTTTACATAAAGAAACTATAAATTTATTGATAAAGATTTAAAATTAAAGTAATATTTAGTTGTAAATTATGGAGGTTTAAAAATGAGCTTTGGTGAAAAATTATCAAAATTAAGAAAAGAGAATAATTATACTCAAGAACAACTAGCCGATGTATTAAATGTTTCAAGACAATCTGTTAGTAAGTGGGAAAGTGATTTAGCTTATCCTGAAACTGAAAAGCTTATAAAAATAAGTGAGCTTTTTAATTCGTCATTAGATTATTTAATGAAAGATACTAATGAAAATGATACTAGTAAAAATGATACAAATAATATTAGATTATGTAATATCTTTAATCTAAATATTAAGGAAAGAAAAAGTGAAAAAATGATATTAGGATTACCTTTATATCATATTGGAAAAAATGCTAAAGGATTCTTCGCAATTGGTATTAATGCAAAAGGTGTAATTTCTATTGGCTTATTATCAAGAGGAATAATTTCCTTAGGATTATTATCCTTAGGAGTTATTTCATTAGGTATAATGTCATTAGGATTATTAGCATTAGGTGTTTTGGTTTTAGGCTTGATTTCTTGTGGTTGTATTTCAGTAGGATTTTTAGCTATTGGTGCTATTTCTTTAGGAATTATTTCTATTGGAGGAATATCAGTAGGAGATTTTGCAGTTGGGGGTTTTGCTATCGGAAAATATTTTGCTTATGGTGATACTGCTAATGCAATGGTTACTATAGGAATAACTGATTCTTATGGTGATGTAGTTTCTGTATATGATAAGTTATCAATAAATGATGCTATAAGTGTAAAAAATGCATTAGATCAGGTAGTACCTAGTTATTTTAGTTGGATAAAGGATATTATAAAATCATGTATTAAAGCTTAGGAGTAATATATGGAATTAGAATTAGATAAACTTTTAAGAATAAAAACTAGTGGAAGAGATGATTCAAACTCGGATCTAACAAATTTTCCATATGAACCAACTCCATATTCCGTATTAGAGCTATTAGCTAATAGTGGATATTTATCTAAAAATGATGTGGTAATTGATTATGGTTCTGGTAAAGGAAGAGTTGATTTTTATTTAGCATATTATCTCAAATGTCATATGATAGGTGTTGAATATGATAATAGATTATTTCAAAGAGCAATTTCTAATCTTAAAGATGCTAAAAGTAAAAGTAGAGTAGAATTTGTTTTAAAAAATGCTAGTGAATATGAAATTCCTAATAATGCTAAAGCTTTATATTTCTTTAATCCATTTAATATATCAGTTTTAATTGATGTTATTAATAATTTAAAGGAAAGTATAAAAAAAAATAAGAGAAATGTTTTATTAATCTTTTATTATCCTTCTAAAAAATATTTAGAATATTTAAATAGCGAAAAAGATATAAAGCATATTGATGATTTAGATTGTAAAGAACTATTTAATAATGATAGTAGAGAAGTAATCTCTATTTACAAAATATAAAATAAATGCTCACAATATAGTGGGCATTATTTTTATAAAATATACTAATTTAAACTGAAATTCATCATAAATTTTAAAAAAATTAATTATTTTTTAATTTTTATTTTAATTTTTTATAAATTATGATATAATCGAGTCATAAAAAGTGATAATTATATGTAGTATATTACTTTTTATTCATTTTTAATAAAAATATAAAGGGATGATATTATGAAGTACGTAGAATTATCAATTAAATATAAAAATTTTAATGATACTATATTAGATATTATAGCTTCTAATCGTCAGAGAATGTTTTCTGATAGAATTAAAAATAAAAGAAGAAAAATAAGATGAAAAAGCTTCTCTTTTTATTTGTAGTTTCATTATTTTTATTAGTAAGCTGTAATATAAATATATCTAATAATCGTAGCAGTAGTAGTAATATAAATACTACCACTAATACTAGTATCCCTAGCAGTAATAAATCATCAGTTACTTCACCTAAACCATCTGAAGATAATACAATAGATGTTTTAGTTGTATATTTTTCTCCACTAGGAGAAGAGAATAATATAGTTAATAAATTAGCTTCAAGCTATGATGCAGATACCTTTGAAATAAAACCATTATATCCATATAATAAGGCTGATCTAGATTTTAATAATCCTTCTAGTAGAGTTTCTATTGAATATAGCGACCCATATAGGCAGGTAGAGCTAATAACAATTTATGTTGAAAATTTTGAAAAGTATGACTATATATTCATTGGAGCTCCTATTTGGTATGGGAAATTAAGCTGGGTAATTAATGATTTTATAATAAATAATGAATTTTATGATAAAACAATTATTCCTTTTGGTGTATCTGATATTTTTGATTTAGATGTTTCAAACATTAAGGAATTGGCTCCATATTCGAAAGTAGTTGATGGGAAAAAATTTTCTTCTAGAGCTTCAGAAAAAGATATTAATGATTGGATGAAGGAAGTAAGCTCTATTATAGATTAGTTTTTCTATATTTAAAATCTTATTTAAATATTACATTAATTTCTAAAAATATATTAGCTTTTGCTAATATATTTTTTTTTGAAATGACTTGATTTTAAAAATATTTAATATATAATCTCAATATAATTAATTAAAGGAGATATTTATGGAATATAGAATTTGTGCTGATTCATCAGCTGATGTTATAAATTTAAAGAAAGTACCTTTTGGTCTAGCTTCATTAACTATTAGAACAAAGGATAAAGAATTTAAGGATGATGAAAATTTAGATGTAGAGGAAATGGTAAATTATTTATCACATTACCATGAAAAATCATCTACTGCTTGTCCTAGTGCTCATGATTGGATCGTTGCCTTTGGGGGTGCTAAATATGTATTTGCAATCTCAATAACCTCAGGTTTATCTGGAAGCTTTAATTCATTAGCATTAGCTAAAAAAATCTATGAAGAAGAAAATCCAGATTTTAAGGTTCATATTATTGACTCATTAAGTACTGGTCCAAAAATGAAGCTTATGATAAATAAGCTTGAAGAACTAATATTAAATAATTTATCATTTGATGAAATAATAAATGAAATTGAAGCATATAAAAATTCTACTGATTTAATATTTATGCTAGAATCAATGAATAATTTAGCAAATAATGGTAGAGTAAATAAGCTTGTAGCTAAAGCGGTTGGCTTATTAGGAATTAAGGTTATTGGAAAAGCATCAAATGATGGTAGATTAGAGGTTACAGATAAAAAACGTGGCATAAATATGGCTATTAATTCTATAATGGATAAGCTTTCTAAATTAAAATATAATGGTAAAAAGATTTTAATTGGTCATTGCTTGAATTTTGATTTAGCAAATCAAATAAAAAATAAAGTAATAGAAATATATAAACAAGCAGAAGTAGAAATATATGCTTTAAGAGGATTATGTAGCTTTTATGCTGAAAAGGGTGGTTTAATTATTGGTTTTGAAACAGCATAAAATTAGTGGGATATCAGATGATATCCCTTTTTTTTAAATATTATTTAAAAAAACCAAAAAAAATCTTATTTTATTCATTATTCGACATTTTTTTTAAGATAATAATCATATACTTTTTTATGTTATTGGAGAGGTATTATGAATAAGAGAATGTTGTATATTAAGGGTAATTTTAAAAATTTTATATGCTATATTGGAATTTCATTATTAGCTTTAATTATAATTATTTCATCTACTATTATTTATAATAATAACGTTATTTCATCTGCAGATGGAGCTACTACCTCTTTAAATAGATTTTATCTTGAGGAAATTGCCAAAAAAAATGTTCATGAAATAACTACTGCATTAGATAATAATATAAAATATTCTAAAAGAGCTATAAATGAAATTAAAGAAAGTGATTTAGAATCGAAAGAATCATTGAATTCATATCTAGCAATGATTGAAAAATTATATGATTTAGATTTTTTTGCAGTATACGATAATGAAGGGAAAATTTATACCTTAAATAATATTATATTTAATGTATCTGACGAGTATTATTCAAAAAAAATAAATGATAATTTAGAATTGTATATTACACAAACTTCAGAATCTAGAGCGTTAGTTTTAATAGTTTCTAAGATGAATGAGTTATCATTTCAAAATAAAAAGCTTGTAAGCTATATTTCAGGTATTGATATTGAAAACATAGTTTCATCATTAGTATCATATAATGATAAAAATAAGGTGATATGCAGTCTATTTAATTCTAGTGATGGAACATGTATTGTTGAGACTGAGGGGAGTATTGAAGAAGGAAAAAGTTTATTTCAATTAATGGATGATGCATTTTTTTCTGATGAGTTCACAAAAGAAGAATTTCTTAATGATTGGAATAATTTTAATGAGGGCTATACCTATTATAAGGGACCATTAGGCTATACTTATTTATATTATATGCCAGTACCAAATACTAATTGGATGTTTACTATTAGATTAAGAGAAAGTGTTATTAATGAACAAATAACGGATTATAATAAAAACATGCTAATTTCTACTCAAATACAATTGAGTATTGTATTAGCTTGCATGGCTATCTTATTCATTTTAGCTATTATACAAACCTTTAAAATACAAAAAGAAATATATAATAGAAAAAGTGAAAAAGAATTATTCGATCAAAAAACTCTAGCTCATTTAGAACAGCTTAAGCTTAAAGAAAAATTATTAGAAGAGGAAAAGAAAAATAATCGACAAGCATCGATATTACAAATATTAAGTAATGAATATTCCTCTGTATTTTATGTTGATATTATTGATGATATAGCTATACCTATTAGATTATCTGAATTTTCAGTATTTAAAACAGGACTAGAAATAAATAAAACATATCCTTTTAAGGAATATTATGCTAAATATATTAATTCATTAGTTTATGAATCAGATATCGATAATGTATTAGTTTTTTCTGATATTAATTATTTAAGAAAAATATTGAAAGATACAAATATGTATACATATTTACATAAAATTAATCAAAATGGAAAAGAATTATATACTCATTTAAGAATAGCTAAGGTTGAAGATGATGAAAATTTTAGACATGTTATATTTGCCTTTGCTATAGTAGATGATTATATTAGGAAAGAACAAAAGAATCAATTAGCATTAGAAGATGCCTTAGAAAAGGCTAAAAATGCTAATTTAGCTAAGACTACATTCCTTAATAATATGTCTCATGATATTAGAACACCGATTAATGCAATTATTGGTTTTACTAATTTAGCATTAAAAGAAGAGGTATCACTTGACATTAGATATTATTTAGAAAAAATAAGTAAAAGCTCTGATTATTTATTAACATTAATAAATGAGGTTTTAGATTTAAGTAGGATAGAAAGTGGTAAAGCTACTATAAATTTAAATAAAACAAATTTAAATAATTTAGTAAATACTGTATCAGATATTATTACTGGTTATATATCTGAAAAGAATTTGAATTTTAATGTAAAAAAGATAAAAATTATTTATCCAATAGTATTAGCTGATGATTTAAAGATTAGAGATATATTAGTTAATATCTTAAGTAATGCAGTTAAGTATACTGATTCTTTAGGCTATATTAATTTTACAATTGATACACAATTAATTAATGAAGGCTCTGAATTGGTAATTTTTAAAATTGAGGATAATGGTATTGGTATGAGTGAAGAATTTTTATCTCATATTTTTGATGAATATTCTCAAGAGTATGCAGTAGTACAATCAAATTTCAAAAGTACTGGTTTAGGTATGTCAATTGCGAAAAGATATATAGAACTTATGGGTGGGTCTATTGATGTATATAGTAAGAAAGGGATTGGTACTAAATTCACTGTAGCTATTCCTCTAAAGCTTGCTAATTTAGAAATAAATAATGACAAGGTAATTTCATATAATAAAGATGATTTAAAGGGAATTAATATATTAATTGCTGAAGATAATGATTTGAATTATGAAATTATCATGCTTCAGTTAGAGGAATATGAATTAAATATTATTAGAGCAAAAGATGGAAATGAAGTTCTTGAAATATTTAAAAATAGTAATGAAGGTTATTTTGATATTATTTTAATGGATGTAATGATGCCTAAAATTAATGGATATATGGCTACAAAGCTTATTAGAGAATTAAATAGAAAGGATTCAAAAGAAATACCTATTATTGCGATGACTGCAAATGCATTTAAAGAAGATATAGAGGAAGCCTTAAAATCAGGTATGAATGCTCATATTTCTAAACCTTTAAAGATAGAAGAGGTTATTATTACTATTTTAAAATGTATTAATAAATAAAATTATTATATAGTTTATTTATAAAAATAATGATATAATTACCTCAGGGAGTGATAAATATGAATAGAGGAAAGGTAGTTATTGTAGGTGCTGGTAGTGTAGGTACTGCTATTGCATATTCAATGGTGAATCAATGTATTTGTGAAGAAATTGTAATTATAGATTTAAATCATGCTAAGGCATATGCAGAAAGTCTTGATATGATGCATTCAATGGAATTTATGAATACAAAAACTTTGGTTAGAGAAGGAGATTATAATGACTGTAGTGATGCTGACATTGTAGTTATTTCAGCTTCTATGCCTGTACCAAAGGAAAGTAACGATAGAATGAAATTTTTAGATGGAAGTAAAAAAATTGTAAAATCTATTGTTGCTAATGTAATGGAAAATAATTTTAATGGTATATTTATTGTTGTTACGAATCCAGTAGATGTAATGAGCTATTATGTTTGGAAGCTATCAGGACTTTCAGCTAATAGAATTATTGGTAGTGGTACTACTTTAGATACTGCAAGATTACATTATTATATAGCTAAAACTATAGATGTAGACCCTAGAAGTATTAATGCTTTTATTATTGGTGAGCATGGTGATACTGAGCTTGTTTCATGGTCTACTGCAACTATAGGTGGTAAGGATATTAAAAATGTATTTGATGACAATAAGAATCGTATAGGAGAAGATCCTTATAATAATTTTTTAAAGCTTACCGCTCATGGAGGATGGGATATTTTCAATAAAAAGGGCAATACCTCCTTTGGTATAGCAGCATCTGTTACAGGTATAATTAAATCAATTTTATTTGATGAAAATAGAATTTATCCTGTTTCTGTATATTTAGATGGAGAATATGATATTTATGATGTATTTACTAGTGTTCCTACAATAGTAAATAGAACTGGAGCAAAGGAAATAGTAGAATTAAATTTAACTGAAGAGGAATATAAGAATTTTAAATATTCTTGTGATACTCTTAAAGAAAAATGTAATAATTTATAGGAGGGTATATGGCTTTTATTTGTTATGATCATACCTATAGTGTTTTTTTAAAGCTTAAAAAGGATCTAAAAAGATTTCAAAGAATAGTTGATATTTTAGTTCAATTAATCTTTATAGCCTATAACGGATATTTATTATTTACTAATATAGATAGATTATTATATTGTATTATCTATTCAATTCTATTAGTCTTATGTATTGGTTATTTTCTATTTACTATTTATGCAATAAATAATAATACTAAAAAAATAAATAAAAATATTAAGCCTAGAGTAAAGCAAATAGTAAATATATTAAAATATATTATTAAATTTACAATTATTACTCTTGCAGTAATTGAATTATGTACAACTGAATATACTACTATGAAGTTAGCATCAACAATAGCTTCATCTGTTTCATTATTAGTTCAAATTACTATTAATTTAATTACTAGATTTGTTAATAATTATATTGATTTATTTATTGAATCATTAAAAATGGATTATGAAAATAGTACTGCTTTAAAAGCATTGAAAAAGGGAGTAGGGGCTGCTTCTATATTTGCTGAAGGTGGTTTTAGTGCTGCAGCTGATTATTTTAAAGCAGATAGAAGTGAGGCAGAATTAACTAATAAGGAAAAAAAGCTTAGAGAAGAAATTGATAGACTTAGTGAACCACTAAGAGAAAAAAGAGAAAAAACTGAAGGTCCTAAAATTGATATTAAAGAAGAAATTAAAAAAGGAATAAAAAGCTTTTTAACAAAAAAATAATATTTTTTAGCATTAAATATATTGTATTTGATGCTTTTTTTATGCTATAATTTTTATGAACATGTTCATAAAGGAGATTTATATGCCAAAGGTTATAAATGTTACTGAAGAAGAACTAATATCTATAACAAAAAAATTAATTGATAATAAAGAATATACCAATATAAATTGTAGATATATTTCTAATTTAGCTAATATAGGATTAGGTACTTTTTATAAATTCTTTGATTCTAAATATAGCTTAATCGCAAGAGTAATTTTAAATGATTGGATAATATTTAGAAAAGAAATAATTATTAATAATAATCTATTAGATTCTATTAAAAGTATATATAATGCTTTATATTTATTTACTAAAAAATATTTTGATTTCTTTCAATATGAAAGTAATTCTTCATTAAATATGGTTCATGATAAGCATTCATTATTATTTGAACAAATAAAAGAAGATATTATTAATTGCTATAATTTTAATAATAGGAATTATGATTTAGATATAATTAATTTCTTATCTAATATGATTATCTATTATGCATCTAATTTATATGAATTTGATGTTTTAAATAAAATCTTAAATAAGCTAATATAGGAGGATAAAAATGAAAAGCTTTAAGAATTTAAGAATAGTTGATAATTTCTATCAAACATCATTATTTTTTCCAATGCCATTAACATTAATCGGTACTTTGGATGAAAAGGGAGAAACTACAAGCTTCGGTGCTTATTCACTAGTTTTCCCATACTACATTGCTGGTAAGGATTATTATGCAATGATATTAGAATGTAGAAATAGTTCTAATACTTGTTTAGGATTATTAAGACATGGTAAATGTACTATTAATTTTTTACCATATAATAAGAAAATATTTAAATCTCATGTTGATTTAGGATTCCCAGGAGATACTCCTGAGGAGAAAATGAAGGATTTTAAATTTCATTTAGAGGATTCATTATCTAGTGATGAGGATAAAGAGCATAAATACCCAAAGATTATTAGTGAAGCTTTACAGGTTATGGAATGTAGCTGGGTAAAGGAATTAGATAATGCCCAAGATGATCCTATTTTAGATGATTATGAAGGCTTTAATTATCATAATTTTAATGGTATTACTTCTAGATATGGTGCTCATTTTATTTTAAAGATAGATAGAATTTTAATGAAGGAAAAATATTATAATTCTATTATTAATGGAGTTACTGCATCTAATTTTATGCCTCTTGCATCTAACTGGGGCTATAGAGACTCAAAGAATTTCTGGTGCTCACCATATAGAAAACCACAAGCAGTAGGTATCCCTAATAGAGAGGTAGATTTAACTTCATTAAGATATGCAGCAGAAAGAGCAGATGATAAGGTTAAATTTACTGATGATGCATTATTAACTATTGTTAAGGTACCAAGACCATTCTTAAAGCTTGTATTAAAGGGCTGTGTTGATTGGGCACATGAAAATAATGTTAGTGTTATTACAGAAAAAGAAATGAAAATAATCAATGATAAAAGATCAAAGGAAAAGAAAAAATAAATAATGTATGACCATACTCATTTATTAAATAGATGAATATGGTTTTTTTGTTTAAAAATAATAAATTAAATATTAATTTAGATATAATTATTTTCATGAAATGATGATAAATAAAACAAAGAAATGATTTAATAGCACTTGTGAATTATTTTCCTGCGCAAATAAACAAAATATTTAATAAATAGTGGTGTTTTATATAATTTTACATAATGCTAAAGAAAATCAATTTAGTGATTAAGACAGAAAGTAGATATTATAATGTTTCAAAACATATGAAATGTTCTACAAAAACGATTGATAAATTGGCTATTGTAGAATACAATAATGATGAGGTGATGATTATTAAACTAATATATTCTATTTTAGAAGATGAAAGAAAAAGAAATGAGTATATGATAAAAAGATACGAAAAGGAATTGTCACTCTTACCCAAAGGAAAGATAACACCTAAAATTACAAAAGCAAACACATACTACTATTTGAAATACAGAGATGGTCAAAGGGTATGTGCAAAATATATTGGTAATGTCATTATTTCATAGATCGGAACTATATAAGGCACATAAAAAAGAGGAAACGAAAGTGTGGCAGTATAGTTCCGAAATGATAGTTGAATTATTCGATAAAGAAATGAATGGAAAATTGGAATTCCCGGAGGTATAGTATGAGTAAAACATTACAATTTAAAGCCTTTTGCTTTGAAATGTATAAAGCAGAAAAAGGTATGACTGGTATTATGACCCAAGAGCTTTTTGAAAAATATAAAGTGTTTGACTACCTTGATACTTTTTACGAAGTATTACACACTACGGGACATAGATATATTATTGATGATATTGACTTATATATCGAAGCTCGTAAGAATATTACAGCTTAACTAACCGAACGGTGATAAAATCTGTTAATGTAGGACTTTGCATCATTCATTGTACCGATGGAGATATTACTAAATCTTAAATTTTCTATTTACTATTTCATAAATTTTGATAAATATTGTATAATGGCCATCGAAAAGATGGTCATTATCTTTTTTTTATAGTATAATATTTACGAATAATGTTTGGGAGGAATAATTATGATAAAACAACCATTAAAGGGAATGAATGATTTTATTCCAAAGGATGCTGCTATAAGAGATTATATGATTTCTAAAATAAGTGAGGTATATAGAAGCTTCGGCTATGAAAGAATCTATACCCCCGCAATTGAAGATATTGAAAATATCGACAATAAAGAGGGTGGAGAAAATCAAAAGCTTATATTTAAAATATTAAAGCGTGGAGAAAAGCTAGATAAGGCTTTAGAAAATGATGAATTTAATAAATTAGCTGATATGGGATTAAGATATGATTTGACTTTACCATTAACTAGATTTTATGCTAATAATAGAGCTAATTTACCATTAATAGGTAAATTCATTCAAATTGATAGAGTATATCGTGCTGAACGTCCTCAAAGAGGAAGAGATAGAGAATTCTATCAATGTGATATTGATGTTATTGGTAATAAATCTATTAATGCAGAAATAGAGCTTATTACGGCAACAGGTAAAGCTTTACTTACTCTTCCTATAGGAGAATTTTCTATTAGAATTAATCATAGACAAATATTAAGAGCTTCATTACTTAAAATGGGCTTTAATGAAAATGATCTAGATGAGGTTTGCATTTCACTTGATAAGCTTGATAAGATTAATGCATCAGGAGTTAAGGAAGAATTATTAGCTAAAGGATATAATAATGATGCAATAAATAATTTAATTAATTTTATTTCTAGTGAGGTTACATTAGCTAAGGTTGAAGAACTCTTAGGTGATAATAGTGATTTAGCTGATTTAAAATATGTAATTAATGGTGCGAGCGAGTTATCAGATAATAAATATAAGATTATTTATGATTTTACATTAGTTAGAGGACAAGGATATTATACTGGTTGTGTTTTTGAAATTGCTAGTATTAAATTTGGTGGTACTATTGGTGGTGGTGGCAGATATGATAATTTGATTGGTAAGTTTATTGGAGAGAATATACCTGCAGTAGGCTTTTCAATTGGATTTGAAAGAATCTATGCTATTTTAAAGGATAGTAATTTTAAAATACCTAATCAAAATAAATTAGCTATTATTTATAAGAATGATTATGTTACCGCAATGAAATTTGCTAATAATTATAGAAATGAATATCAAGTATCTTTATTTGAATTTCCTAAAAAGATGGGTAAATTATTAAATAGAATAGAGCTTGAGGGTTATAAAGCTTATATTATTTATGATGAGAATAATGAAACTAATGAATTACATGTAATTGAAGGAAATTAATATGGAAAAGATTGAAAGCTTTAAGGTAGATCATTTAAAGCTATTACCAGGATTATATGTATCTAGATGTGATACAATGGATAATTTTAGCTTTACTACCTATGATTTAAGATTTACAAGACCTAATTTTGAACCAGTTATGAATACTGCTCCAATTCATACAATTGAGCATTTAGCTGCAACATATTTTAGAAATTATCATTCTGATAAGGTTATGTATTTTGGTCCTATGGGATGTAGAACAGGTTTTTATTTAATTTATAAAGGTATGCCTAATTTAGATGAAACTAAAAAGGATGTTCTTGATTGCTTAAATTTTATTATCAATTTTAATGGAGATATTCCTGGTGCTTCTCCAATAGAATGTGGTAATTATTTAGATTTAAATTTAGATATGGCAAAATATTATGCCAAAAGATATAAGGATATTTTAGAAAACAATTAATAAAATATTCTAGAGGTGGATTATGACACTAGATAAATTAAAAGTAGGTTCTTCAGCTACTATTTTAGAAGTAGGAGCTACAGAGTCCTTACGTCAGCATTTACTCGATATGGGATTAATACCAGGTGCGGTTGTAACTGTAACGAAATTTGCTCCTATGGGAGATCCTATGCAGGTATTAGTTCATGGATATGAATTAACATTGAGATTAAGTGATGCTGTAAATATAAAGATATCTGAAGCATTTATTAAGGATAAAGAAGAAAATATAATAAATAAAAATATAAAAAAGCCTCATCCTGGTTTAGGTGAGGGTGGAAAATATCATGATTCAACTCATGAAAATCCTTTGAATAAGGATGAGATTTTATCATTCGCATTAGCAGGAAATCAAAATTGTGGAAAAACTACATTGTTTAATCAATTAACAGGTTCTAACCAGCATGTAGGTAATTTTCCTGGAGTTACAGTAGATCAAAAAAGTGGTGTAATTAGAGGACATCAAAATACATTAGTTGTTGATTTACCTGGTATTTATTCATTATCACCATATAGTGATGAGGAAATTGTATCTAGAAAATATATCTTAGAAAATGATCCTAAAGGTATTATTAATATAGTAGATGCAAATAACATTGAAAGAAATTTATATTTAACACTTCAATTAATGGAGCTTGAAAAGCCAATGACATTAGCCTTAAATATGATGGATGAGGTTAATAATAATGGTGGTTATATTAATGTAAATAGGATGGAGGAATTATTAGGTATTCCTGTTGTCCCTATTTCTGCAAAAAAGAATGAAGGAGTAGATGAATTAGTTAGTCATGCTATTCATGTTGCTTATTATCAAGAAAAACCAGCTGTTAATGATTTTTGTGATATAAATGATCATTGTGGTGCTGTTCATAGAGCTATACATGGTATTATGTATTTAATTGAGGATCATGCTAAATTTGCTAATATTCCTTTAAGATTTGCTGCTACAAAGGTTATTGAAAATGATAAATTGGTTATTGATGCATTAAAATTAACTCAAAATGAGCTTGAAATGATTGAACATATAGTAACCCAAATGGAGCTTGAAAGAGGATTAGATAGAAGTGCCGCAATAGCTGATATGAGATATTCATTTATTTCTCAGGTATGTAAAGAATGTGTTATTAAACCAAATGAATCAAAGGAACATATTAGAAGTCAAAAAATTGATAAGCTTTTAACAGGAAAATATACTGCAATACCAATGTTTATTTTAATATTAGGATTAGTATTTTTTTTAACATTTAATGTTATTGGTGCTGCTTTACAGGATTTACTATCTTTAGGAATAGATTCATTGACAAATTTATTAGATAATTTGTTTACCTCCTGGGGTGTTGAGCCTATTATACATTCTTTAGTAATTGATGGAATATTTTCTGGTATAGGAAGTGTAATATCATTTTTACCTATTATTATAGTATTATTTATCTTCTTATCACTTTTAGAAGATTCTGGTTATATGGCAAGAGTAGCATTTGTAATGGATAGACTATTAAGAAAAATAGGATTATCCGGTAAATCAATAGTACCTATGCTTATAGGATTTGGTTGTACAGTACCTGGTGTAATGTCAACAAGAACTCTATCATCAGATAGAGACAGAAAAATGACTATTATTCTTACTCCATTTATGAGCTGTTCTGCAAAGCTTCCTATATATAGCTTTATTGCTTCATTATTCTTTGGAAATTTTGCTTGGCTTGTTATGTTATCTTTATATTTATTAGGAATTATTGTTGCGATAATAGTTGCCTTTATATCTAAAAGATTTATTTTTAAGGGTGAGGCAGTACCATTTATAATGGAGCTTCCTAATTATCGTTTACCAGGAATTAAAAATGTTTCTCAGCTATTATGGGAAAAAACAAAGGATTTTTTAAGTAGAGCCTTTACAGTAATATTAGTTGCTACAATTGTGATTTGGTTCTTACAAAGCTTTAGCTTTAAGTTTGAATTTGTATCTGATTCTAGTCAAAGTATGCTTGCTGTAATTGCAGGAGGTATTAGCGTCTTATTTAAGCCTTTAGGATTTGGTGATTATAGATTTATTACTTCATTAATATCAGGCTTTTTAGCAAAAGAAGGAGTAGTATCTAGCTTAATGCTATTATTTGGTAGTAGTGATGCAATAGTACAATCTATTTCTACAGCTACTGCTTATACTTTCTTAGTATTTTCTTTATTATATACTCCTTGTGTTGCTGCTATGGCTGCTATTAGAAAGGAATTAGGAACTAAGTGGGCAGTATCTATTGGTATTTTCCATATTGTAGTAGCTTATTTAATAGCATTAGTATTTTCATTAATATTCTTATTATGTGGGGTATAATATGAACCTTATTTCATGGATTATTTTAGGTATAATTATTATTATAGTTATAGGAATAATTATTTATCTAATTAAAAATAGAAAAAAAGGTTGTGGCTGTTGTAATAAAGATTGTCCCTATAAAAAATAATGTACTAGTTTTCTAGTACATTTTTTAAATGTAAGTGGAGGAAATATGAATAAAAATATAGAATTTGCTAAACTAGGATTAGGATTATTTGTTCATTATGGATTATTTAGTGTTTTAGGTAGTGGAGAATGGGCTAAATATACTAACAATATTCCTGATATAAAATATGAGAAATTAGCTTATTTATTTAATCCTAAAAAGAATTTTTTAGATGATATATGTAGCTTTGCTAAAGATAATGGTTTTAATTATATTGTATTTACTGCTCGTCATCATGATGGATTTTCATTATATGATACAAAGGATTTAAATGATTATAATTCCTATCATTATATAAAAAGAGATCTTGTTCAAGAATTTATTTTATCATGTAAAAAATATAATTTATTACCAATTATATATCATACCTTAATAGATTGGAAAGAAGAAAAGAATTTTTATTCTTTTTCAGATTATTTATCATATTTAAGAAATAGTATTGATTTATTATGTAGTAATTATGGACAAATAGGTGGTTTTTGGTTTGACGGAGAGTGGAAATATCCAAATTATGATTGGGAAGAAGAAAAATTATATAAAATGATTAATAGAAAACAGCCTAATGCATTAATAATTAATAATTCTGGATTATCTAAATTAGGAGAAAGAAACTCAGAATATATTAATGTTATCACCTTTGAAGGTAATAAAATAGCTAATTATGATTATCATAAAAGTATTAATCTATATGCAGCTGAGGCTTGTCAAACCTTAAATGATCATTGGGGATATGCTAAAAATGATATTAATTATAAATCAATAAAGGAAATACTATTAAATTTTTTAAATTGTAGAAGATATGGAGGTAACTATTTATTAAATATAGGTCCTAAAGAGGATGGTTCTATTAGAGAATATGAAAAAGAATTTGTTAATTTATTAGGTAATTGGATAAATTTAAATAAAGAAGCATTATTTAATACTGTTCCTTATGAAATGAATTTACCTAGTAATTCTTTTACGTTAAGAAATGATAATAATATTTATATAATAATAGAAAATATTCCTATGATTATTGATAATAATGTTGGAATATATAATAATAATCCAATTATAATTAATTTAGCTAATCTAAAATATAAGAAAATATATTGGCTAGATAATAAGTCTTTAATTACTCCTGAATTTAATCAATATGTTGTAGAGCCATTTAATTATGGAAATTCAATGATTGCAAGAATATTAAAAATAGAATTATAAAATCAATCTTGAAATATACCCCAATAGGGTATATAATATAGGACGTGGGAGGTATATATCAAATGACAAAAAATAATAATTGTTGTGAAATGAAATACACTATAAGAGGTGAAGAGGAAAAGAAAAACATTCAAAGAAGAATGAATATTCTTATTGGACAAATGAACGGAATAAAAACAATGATAGATGAGGATAGATATTGTGAAGATGTTATTATGCAGCTATTAGCTATTGATAAAGGTATTCAAAGCTTATCTGATTCATTACTTGAAAGACATATTAAAACCTGTATAACTGAAGAGGTTAAAAAAGAAAATTATGATGCTTTAGATGAGGTTATAAGAATTATTAGGAGGTATCGATGAAAAAAGAAAATTTTAATGTTTCTGGAATGACCTGTAGTAGCTGTCAAGCTCATGTTGAAAAAGCAGTAAATAAGCTTGAAGGTGTAAAATTATGTAATGTTAATTTGCTAAAAAATACAATGAGTGTTGAATTTGATGAGAATATAACCTCAATAGAAGAAATAGAAAATAGTGTAAGTGATGCAGGATATAGTGCCTCATTAGCCAATAAAAAGGAAGAAAATAAAATAATTGTAAAAAAAGATTATTCATTATTAAAATTAATTTGTTCTATTATTATCCTATTAATATTAATGTATTTTTCAATGGGAAATATGATGTGGGGATGGCCATCACCTAAAATATTTGATCATCATGAAAATCCTATGGGATTTGCATTAATACAATTTATTTTAGTATTACCAATTATATATATTTATAAAAATTATTTCATTTCTGGTTTTAAGCATCTAATTAATAAAGCTCCAAATATGGATACTTTAATTTCATTAGGTTCTTTGTTTTCTATTTTATATGGTATCTATGCTATGTTTATGATCAGCTTAGGTAATATAGAGTATCATATGTATTTATATTTTGAATCAGCTGGAATGATATTAGTATTTGTTAGCATTGGAAAATATCTAGAAGGCTTATCTAAGAAAAAAACAACTAAAGCAATAGAAGGCTTAATGGAATTAGTACCTAAAAATGTAACTATTTTAAAAGATGGAAAAGAAATAATTGTAAAAGAAGAAAATATTAAAGTAGATGATATTTTAATAATCAAAAAAGGTGAAAGAATTGCAGTAGATGGAATTATTATTGATGGTGCAGCCTCTATTGATGAATCTACTATTACTGGAGAAGCAATTCCTGTTTATAAAAAAATAAATGATGAGGTAATTTCATCAACAATAATAGAATCAGGGTTTATTAAAGTAAAAGCTTTAAAGGTTGGAAGTGATACTACAATAGCCAATATTATTAGACTTGTTGATGAGGCATCTAATTCTAAAGCACCTATTTCTAAGCTTGCTGATAAAATATCTGGAATCTTTGTACCTATTATTTTAGCAATTTCAATATTAGTATTTATTGGTAACATTTTATATATTAATATTGCAAATCCTTCATATGTAAATAATACCTTTGAGGTAGCATTAAATTTTGCTATCACATGTATAGTTATTGCATGTCCATGTGCTTTAGGTCTTGCAACACCTGTTGCGATTATGGTTTCAACGGGAAAGGGTGCTACAAATGGATTGTTGATAAAAAATGCAGAAATTTTAGAAAAAACTCATTTAATTAATACTATTGTCTTAGATAAAACAGGTACTATTACCGAAGGAAAGCCTAAGGTAGTTGATTATATTTCTTTAGATAATAATATTGATTTAAAAGGAATATTATACAGCTTTGAGGCTAAAAGTGAACATCCCCTATCAAAAGCTATTTGTGAATATACTAATGGTAGTAAAATATATGAGGTAAATGATTATAAAAGTATTGAGGGAAAGGGTATTTCTGGATATATAGATAATGATTATTATCTAATTGGAAATACAAGAATAATAGATAATATTAATAAAGATATTATTGGTAAGATAGATGAATTATCAAGTGATGGAAAAACTACTTTAATTGTTGTAAAAAATGATAATGTTATAGGAATTATTGGAATTAAGGATGAAATCAAAAAGGATTCAAAAGAAGCTATATCAAAGCTTAGAAAAAAGAATATTGATGTAATTATGCTTACAGGAGATAATAGCCTTGTAGCCAATAAAATAGCTAATGAATTAGGTATTAATAAAGTTTATAGTGAGGTATATCCAGAGGATAAAGCTAATATTATTCAATCACTTAAGAAAAATGATAATATAGTAGCCATGGTTGGAGATGGAGTAAATGATGCGATTGCATTAACTACTGCTGATATTGGTATTGCGATTGGAGCTGGTAGTAATATTGCATTAGATTCAGCAGATATTATTTTAGCTAGAAATAGTTTATTGGATGTAATTAATGCAATTAAGCTAAGTAAAAGAACTATTAATACAATTAAGCTAGGATTATTTTGGGCTTTCTTTTATAATTTAGTTTGTGTATTATTAGCTACAGGAATATTTTATTATATTTCAAATGGAACATTTAAAATAGAACCAATGTATGGAGCTATTGCTATGAGTATTTCTAGTGTTTCTGTAGTTTTAAATGCATTAACTATTAATTTATTTAATTTTAATAAAAAAGAAAAAAAGGAGAAAATAAAAATGAAAAAGATTATTATTGATGTAGATGGAATGATGTGTAAGCATTGTAAGGCACATGTTGAAGAGGCATGTATGAAGGTTTGTGGAGTTAATGAGGCAGTTGCTTCACTTGATGCTAAAAATGTTACTGTTTCATGTAATGACAATGTTACAAAAGAAGCATTAATTGATGCCATTAATAATGCTGGTTATAGTGCAAAATAAAACAAAAAGTGATAAATTGTACAACAATAAAAAAAATCTTGATATATTATTGAAGAATTGATTATTTAATGATAAAATACTCCTTGATTTTTAGGAGGAGAATATGTTGAATTTATTTACATTTTTAACAAGTGCAACAGGAACTACTGCAGCAGGTTCTGGGACTCAAAATGAATTTACCACTATTGATTGGGGTGCATTATGGAATGCTATCTTAAATTGGTGTAAAACTACAGGTATTAGATTAATAATAGCTATTATTATTTTAATTGTTTCATTTAAACTAATTAATTTTATATGTAAGAAGATTTCTAAAAAGCTTGAGAAGAAAAAAGTGGATCTTACTATTGCTAAAGTATCTGTAAGCTTTTTAAAGATAGTTTTAAAGGTATTAATTATTGTACTTATTGTTGGTTATGTTGGATTTGAAACTGCATCATTATCAGCAGTAATTCTTTCTTTAGGTACTGGTATTTCTTTAGCAGTTCAGGGTACATTATCTAATTTTGCTGGTGGTGTAATAATTGTAATAATGAGACCATTTAAGATTGGAGATTTTATTACTTCAAATGGACAATCTGGTACAGTTGAGGATATTAAATTATTCTATACTCATATTGTAACCCCTGATAATAAGGCTATAATGATTCCTAATGGTAGCTTAGCTAATAATGTTATTGTTAATGTATCTGCTAAAGAAGATAGAAGATGTGATCTTGTTATGCCAGTTGCATATGGTACTGATACAGAGTTTGCATTAACTGTTATTAGAGGAGTAATTGCAAAAAATGAAAAGGTATTTAATACACCTGAACCATTTGTTAAGGTTGGTGAGCTTGCAGATTCATCAATTGATATTTATGTAAGAGTTTGGTGTAAGAATAGTGATTATTGGGATGTATATTTTAGCTTATTAAATAATATTAAAGATGCATTTGAGGAAAATCATATTGAAATTCCATTTAATCAATTAGATGTAAATTTAAAGAATGCTGAATAATATTTTTGGATATTTTCTTTTTTAGAAGATATCCTTTTTTTTATCATATTACATTGACATAATAATATTTTATTAATATAATTTTTATAAATATATCGTTAAAAAAAGAGGTGCTAATTTGAGTAAATATGTAATGACAATAGATCAGGGTACAACCTCATCAAGAGTTATTATTTTTGATGAAAGAGGTAATATAATTTGTAGAGTTTTAAAACCATTTAAACAAATATACCCTTTTGATGGTGCTATTGAGCATGATCCTATGGTTATATATGAGGATGTTGTTGAATTAATGCTTGAGGCATTAAAGCAAGTAAATATTGATTATAATGATTTAATTGGAGTAGGTATAACTAATCAAAGAGAAACTACTGTATTATGGGATAAAAAAACAGGACTTCCAATTTATAATGCGATTGTGTGGCAATCAAATCAATCTAAGAATATTTGTGAAGAATTAATTAATAAAGGCTATAAAGATTTCATTAATGAAAAAACTGGATTATTGATTAATCCATATTTTAGTGCCTCTAAAATTAAATGGATTTTAGATAATGTTAAAGGTGCTAAAGAATTAATGAATGAAGGAAGACTGATGTTTGGTACTATTGATTCATGGTTAATTTATAAGCTAACTGGGAAGCATGTCACTGATTATACTAATGCTTCAAGAACAATGCTATTTAATATTCATACTCTTAAATGGGATGAGGAGTTGTTAGATTTATTTGGAATTAATAATTCTATTTTACCTAAGGTTGTTGATTCAAATTATAATGTTGGAGAAATTAAAGATAGTAGAATATCAGATATTGTAAAATTAAATATTTGTGCTATTTTAGGAGATCAGCAAGCTTCTCTTGTAGGACATGCATGTTTTAATCCTGGTAAATTAAAAATTACCTATGGTACAGGAAGCTTTATGCTTCTTAATACTGGTGATATACCTTTTAAAAGTAAAAATGGGTTATTAACTACAATTGCTTATTCTATAAATGGTACTGTTAGTTATGCTTTAGAGGGTAGTGTTTTTGTTGCTGGTAGTGCCTTTCAATTTATTAGAGATAATTTAGAAATAGTAAAATCCTTAGATGATGATGAATTTAATCAAGAAGATAGTAATGGAGTGATTTTCGTACCTGCACTAACAGGACTTGGTGCTCCATATTGGAATTCAAATACTAAGGGTGCTATTTATGGACTTACTCGTGCAACAACAAAAAAAGATATTGCCATTGCGACAATAGATGGAGTTGCATTAATGAATAATGATGTACTTCAAACTATGAAGGATGATACTGGCATTGAATTTGCAACTATTTCTGTTGATGGTGGAGCATCATTAAATCCCTATTTAATGCAAAGAGAATCAGATTATACTGGAAATAAAATTACTACTATTTCTACTAGTGAAGCTACCTCATTAGGAGTTTATTATTTAGTTATGCTAAATAATGGATTAATAAAATCTATAGAGGAAATAAATAATTTATATAAACCTATAAGATGCTATAGTCCATCTATGAATAAAAATAAAATAGAAAAAATTAAAGAAAATTGGAAAAAAGCAGTTAATGCTACTATCGAATTTTCTAAATAAATGTAATATTATATAATATTAAACACTATTCTTATTGAAATACAATAATTTTAATATTATAATTAAGAAAGTAATAAAATTAATTTTTAATTAATATAGTCATAAATATAGGGAGGTAAATAATTATGGCATTATTTAGTAAATTAAAAAAACAAATATTAAAGGTCATTGAATGGGAGGATAGTACTAAGGATACCTTAGTATATAAATACCCTTTAACTGATAGAGACGAAATTATGAATAGTTCAACCTTAGTAGTTCGTCCATCACAAGTAGCTTTATTTGTTCATAAGGGACAAGTTTGTGATATATTTGCTCCAGGAACTTATACATTATCTACAGAAAATATTCCAATTATCACTAAGCTATTAGCTTTACCTACTGGTTTTGATAGTCCAGTTAAGGCTGAGGTATATTACATTAATACTAAGCAAATGCCTGGTATAAAATGGGGAACTGCTAATCCTATTATGATGCGTGATGCTGATTTTGGTACTGTACGAATTAGAGCGTTTGGTGTTTTTGCAATTAAAGTAGAAAATGCTAAGAAATTTATGGAAGAGCTATTTGGTACTAATCCAATTTATAGAACTGGTGATGTTTGTGAATTTGCAAAACCAATGGTTATTCAAGCATTTACTGATGCGGTAGCTGAAAGTAAAATTTCAGCTCTTGATTTAGCAGCAAATTATAAAGAATTTAGTCAAACTATTGTTGATACTAGCATTGAAGATTTTGAGAAATTTGGTTTAAAATTGTGTTCAATAGTTATTGAAAATATTTCATTACCACAAGAAGTAGAAAAAGCTCTAGACGAAAGATCTAAGCTTGGTATTTTAGATGATAAGATGGGTACTTATACTCAATACCAAGCAGCAAATGCAATGAGAGATGCAGCTAAAAATCCTAATGGAAATAATATGGCTGGAATGGGTGTTGGCTTATCTGCTGGTATGGCAGTAGGTGGTATGTTTGGTAATGCTATGGCAGGTGTTCAGCCTGCTCAAGATAAAAAAACTGGTTTATCAAAACCAGCTAGTGAGACAAGTAGTGAAACAAGAGAATGTGTTAGCTGCCATGCTAGTATCCTAAAGGGTGTGAAATTCTGCCCTGAATGTGGTGCTAAGCAGCCAACCGCAAAGTTCTGCCCTAATTGTGGTACAAAGGTAAATGATACTTCTAAATTCTGTCCTGAATGTGGAGAAAAACTATGATGGAGAATGAAGAAGCTTTAGATAACGAAAAAAAAGTAGAAACTGAAACTACAATTTCACAATGTCCAAGCTGTGGTAGTGGCTTATTTTATGATCCAAAATCAATGGGGTTAAAATGTAAAAGCTGTAATAGTATTTTTGATTTTGAAAAAAATAAAGATAATTTAAAACTTGATTATTTAGATTCAAAAGTTGAAAATTATGATTGGTCATTAGAAACAAGAGTATTTCATTGTGATACCTGTGGTGCTGAAATACTTATTACAGGCTATGATGTTACAACAGTATGTCCATATTGTGGTAGTGGTTATGTTTCTAAAACAGATAAGCTTCCAGGGTTGAAACCTAATAGAGTAGTTCCATTTGCATTTAATGAAACAGATGCACAAGCATATTTTAAAAAAGGTGTTAGAAAATATTTTTTTGCTCCTAGAGCTATTAAAAAGAAAATACCTGAAAATAAAATTAGAGGTCTTTTAATTCCTTCATTTACTTTTGATTCTAATACATTTTCTAGTTATGATGGTGTTTTAGAGAAGGTTGAAAGCTATAGAGATTCTAAAGGCAATCTAAAAACAAAAACAAAAAGATTTAATATTAGTGGTTCTAAAGCAATTAATTATAGAGATTTAGTTATTGAATCAAGCTCAAAATTTGAACAAAAGCAAATTAATTCTTTATTACCATATGATATGAATGGTTCTTATCATTTTGATTATAATTTTTTAAGAGGCTATTCAGTAGAACATTATCAGGATTCTTTAGATCATTGTTATAGTAAAGCTAAAAATATAATGGATGAGGATATTAAAAGAAAAATATTATCAGGATATAATTACACTAGTGTAGTTAGACTTAATGTAAGTACTAATTATAATGATAGAATGTATTCATATATATTATTACCTATTTATACTTTTGAATATGAATATAGAAAGAAAAGATATGTTACCCTAATGAATGGACAAACAGGTAAGATTAATAATAAATTACCTATTAGCCCAATTAAGGTTTCAATTCTTGTTTTACTAATTATTTTAGCAATAGTAGCAGTTGTATTATTTATTATGCTATCAGAATAAAAAAGGAGTGATATAAAATGGCAAATAAAATTGAAAAGCAAAAGGGTGCTTTAAACGCCCTTGCAATTATCTTAATTGTATTAAGTGTTTTAGGCTTAGTTGGTAGTGTCTTATTAGTAGTATTTGGTGCTCTTACAGTTGGTAGTGAAATTGTAGTAGGAATTTTACAAATTGTATTTGGTGGATTATTATTTATTCTTGCTGGTTTCTTATTAGTATTAGGCTTATATATGTTATTTATTGGATTATCTGTTAAGGCTACTCATGGTTCTATTAAACAAGATAACATTCCTCTTAATGGCACAGTAAATATGACTAAATGCAAAAATTGTGGTACAGAAGTATCTTCAGTTGATAAATTCTGTCCAAAATGTGGTGCTTCATTATTAGATAAAAAGGTATGTCCAAAATGTGGTGCTACTAATATGAGTGAAAATACAAAATGCTCAGCATGTGGTGCTGATTTATAGACTCAAATCTCAGGTATAGTAATATACCTGATTTTTTTCTTAAATTTATCATTTATTTTCTATATTAATAATGATATAATCAATTGGAATTATTTAGAAAAATGGTGAATACATGAGAAAAAACAATAATTTTGAGTCAAAGCTTCAAATAACTCAAATATTTAAGGTTCAAAGAAGTGATGTGCTATTAGAGTTTTTGCTAAAAAAAATGAATACCTCAAGAAATAATGTTAAGCATATTTTAGCAAATCATCAAGTTCTAGTTAATGGAAATCCTATAACTCAATTTAATTATCCATTAGCTAAAGATGATGAAATTAAAATATCAAAATATCCTGTAAAGGAAAATTCAATTAATAAAAATACAAAAGAAAGAAAAAAGCCTTTATCTTTATCTATAATATATGAAGATAACGATTTTATTGCTATAAATAAGCCAAATGGATTATTATCAGTAGAAAATGATAAGGACAACGAATCAGCTTATTATTATGTTTCAGAGTACTTAAAGGCAAAAAATCCTAACCTAAGGCCATATGTATTACATAGAATAGATAAAGAAACCTCAGGCGTATTAGTGTTTACTAAAAACATTAAGCTTCATTCAATGTTAAGATTAAATTGGAATGATTATATAAAAACTAGAGAATATATGGCTATTGTAGAAGGAAAATTAGAGAAAAAGAGTGATAGATTAGTATCCTTCTTGAAAGAAAATGCTAATAATATGGTTTATATTTCTAATGATAGAAGTGGTCAAAAATCTATTACTAATTATGAGGTAATTAAAGAAAGTATTAATTATAGCTTACTAAGAGTAGAAATTGAAACAGGAAGAAAAAATCAAATAAGAGTAGAAATGAATAATTTAGGTCATCCAATTATTGGTGATGATAAATATGGATGTAGTAAAAACCCATTAAAGAGATTAGGGCTTCATGCTTCAAAGCTTGAATTTATTCATCCAATAACTAATGAATTAATAAGAATTGAGGCAAAAACTCCTCAAATATTTATAAGTTTATTTCAAAAAACAAAATAATTTAATTTTTTTCTTTAAATTTATATCTAAATTAGTTATAATTTATATAAATGTGTCTATAAGTAATTTTTTGGAGGTAAATAATGTTAGATCAATATGAAAAGCTAAATAAAATTAGACGTAAGGTATATGTTGAGGTTGCTAAAATGGCTTATGAGGGTGGCGACTTCAAAAGAATTGAGGAATTACCTTATAAAATTTGTAATGAAGAGTTTGAGGATGAATCAATCTTTTTAGAAAGAGCTATTGTAGCTGAAAGATTAAGATTAGCAGTAGGCTTAAATCCTCATAAGGCAAGTGATAATAAACCTGTATCTGAAGGAATTTTAGATGCTGCAACAACAGATATTTATTATGAAGCACCACTTATGAATGTAATTGACTTTGCATGTAATGCATGTCCAAAGGAATCATATTTTGTTACAAATGTATGTGAAGGTTGCCTAGCTAATCCTTGTAAAAATGTATGTCCTAAGGGAGCTATTTCTATTGTCAATGGAAAAAGCCAAATCAATCAAGATTTATGTATTCATTGTGGAAAATGTGCAAGTGTATGTCCATATGGAGCTATAATTCATCGTCAAAGACCATGCGAAAAAGCATGTGGAATTAATGCGATTGAAAGTGATGAAAATGGTAAGGCAAAAATCAATTATGACAAGTGTGTTAGCTGTGGAATGTGTTCTGTAAATTGTCCTTTTGGTGCAATTCAAGATAAATCACAAATTTTTCAAACAATTTTAGCAATAAAAAGTGAAACTCCAGTATATGCAATTATCGCACCTGCATTTATCGGTCAATTTGGGCCAAAGCTAAATCTTAAGACAATTGATGATGCAATGTCACAATTAGGTTTTAGTGGCGTATATGAGGTATCTATTGGTGCTGATTTATGTACAGTAGAAGAGGCTAAGGATTTCTTAGAGGAAGTACCATCTAAGCTTAAATTTATGGGTACTTCATGCTGTCCTGCATGGAGTAAAATGGCAAAACAACAATTTCCAGAATATAAATCTAATATTTCTATGGCATTAACTCCAATGGTTTTAACTGCTCGTTTAGTTAAAAAGGAACATCCAAACTCAAAGGTAGTATTTATTGGACCTTGTACAGCTAAAAAGCTTGAGGCTCAAAGAAAGAGCGTAAGAAGTGATGTTGATTTTGTATTAACATTTGAGGAGCTTTTAGGTATGTTTAAAGCAAAAGAAGTAGACTTTAATACCCTAAAGGAAAGCCCACTTCGTAATGAAACCTCAGCCGATGGTAGAGGCTTTGCGGTAGCTAATGGTGTTGCAGGGGCTGTAGTAAATGCAATTAAACGTTTAGAACCTACAAGAGATATTAAGATTGTTGGTGCTCAAGGTCTAGATAATTGTAAAAAGATGTTAAAGGATGCTACATTAGGTAAATATGATGGATATTTACTCGAAGGTATGGCTTGTCCTTATGGATGTATTAGTGGTGCAGGTACTATTAATTCTCCAATTAAGACTAAGGCATTAATTGGATTATCACAAAAAGAAACTCCAATTAAGAATACTTTAGATTCTAAATATACTGATTTAGTTGGTAAGCTAGATTAATGTAAACAATGATTATGGTATGGCATATTATATATAGGAGGTTTAATTATAATATGTCATGCCATTTTTTAACTCCTAGAGAGCTTGAGATATTCAACTTACTTGTACATGACGAAACTACTAAATCAATTGCCGAAAAGTTTAATATCAGTCAAAAAACTGTAAGAAATCATATTAGTAATACTATTCAAAAGCTAGGAGTTACTAGTAGAACTCAAGCTATTATAATTTTGATAAAGAACGGATTAATCAAAATAGATTAATTCTTTTTTTGTTATAAAAATGTAATATCATAAAATTACTTTTTATTGATTATAGAATTTAATTATTATATAATTAAGTTAATAAAAATCTATTTAATTTAATAGCTAATAATGTAGAGGATGGTAAAAATGAGAAATATTTATATTAACTATGATTGGTATTATAAGGAAAATTATGAAGAAAAAGATTTATCTTTAGGTAATTTTTCTAATTTTATTTTAGTTGATTTACCTCATACTAATAAAGAGGTACCTTTAAATAATTTTGATTCAACTATTTCAAATTTTATTTCTATTTATAAAAAAATAATTAAGATTGAATCATTAGAAAATGATAATATTTTAGTATTTGAAGGAGTAGGACATAAAAGTGATGTTTATGTTAATGGAAATTTAGTCTATACCCATAGATGTGGCTATACTCAATTTAAAGTAAATTTAAATGATTTTGCAAATATAGGCGAAAATGAAATAGCAGTAGTTGTTGATTCAAATGAGATAAATCAACCTCCATTTGGATTTGTAATTGATTATTTATGCTTTGGTGGCATTTATCGTGATGTTTATTTAGATATTTTAAATAAGAAGCATTTAATTAATTATTATTTTCATCATGATCATGATAATATTTTTATTGATTATGAATTATCTACTAATGACAATGTTATGGTAGAAGCAATAATAAAAGATGAAAATCAATTATTAAAATTTAGTACCACAAATGGTAATAAATTATCTACAAAAATGATTGATGTTAATCTATGGGATGTAGATAACCCTCATTTATATGATTTAACAATAAATATTATTGAAAATAATGAAATTATTGATTCAGTAAATGATAAAATTGGATTTAGATTTATTGAATTTAAGGAAAATGGATTTTTCTTAAATGGAAAGCATTTAAAAATAAGGGGCTTAAATCGTCATCAATCCTATCCATATCAAGGTTATGCAATGCCTAAAAGTGCTCAAGTAGAAGATGCTTATATCTTGAAAAATACATTATGTGTTAATGCAGTAAGAACCTCACATTATCCTCAGAGTCCAGACTTTTTAAGAGCCTGTGATGAGCTAGGCTTATTAGTATTTGAAGAAATACCAGGTTGGCAAAATGTTGGTGATTTAAATTGGCAAGATATTGCAGTAAATAATGTAAAGGAAATGATCTTAAGAGATAGAAATCATCCATCTATTATTTTATGGGGTGTAAGAATTAATGAATCAGGTGATTATCATGATTTTTATACTAGAACAAATGATTTAGCTCATAAACTAGATAAATATCGTTTAACTGGTGGAGTAAGATGTATAATGCATTCTGAATTATTAGAAGATGTTTATACTTATAATGATTTTATATGTACTAACAAAGGTATTACTCTTAGAAAAAAGAATGAAGTTACTGATTCCCATAAGCCATATTTAGTATCAGAATATGGTGGGCATATGATGCCTACAAAATCCTATGATACTGAATTAAGAAGAACAGAATGTGCTCTTTTACATGCAAGTGTATTAAAACAAGCCTCTATAGATGATGAGATTTCTGGTTCTTTTGGTTGGTGCTTTAGTGATTATAACACACATAGAGATTTTGGTAGTGGTGATTTAATATGTCATCATGGAGTTATGGATATTTTTAGAAATCCTAAATATTCAGCCTATCCTTATATGACTAAATCTAATAAGCCATTCCTAGAGGTTACATCTAATTTTAATATTGGTGAATATAATGGTGGTTATTTAAGAGAATTTGCGATTATGACTAATTGTGATAAAGTAGATATTTATCATAATGATATATTAATTAATTCCTTTGAAAACTTAAAAGGTGATTTTAATGGCTGTATAAAAGTTGATGATTTATTAGGAAATCAATTAATTGTTTTTGAAGGAAAAACATTAGAAGAATCTAATCTATTTAAAGAAGTATTAAAAGAATTATTAAAATGGGATGGAATTTATAGAAAAGAAATCGAAGCTAAATATGATAAAAAATTAGTTGATGAATGCTGGAAATATTTTGGAAAGTATGTAGCAAATTGGGGATCTCATCCTACTCCTTATTATTTTAAAGGCTATAAGGATAATGAACTTGTTTGTGAGGTAGTTAAAGGACCTCAAGCAATAGATTATATTGATGTAAAAGCAGCTTCAAATACCCTATATACTAAACGTTCATATGATACTACAAGAGTAACCTTAGAGGCTATTGGTACTTTAGGTAATAGAGTTGATTTTTCTTTTGATAGTTTTTTAATTGAAACTAATGAAGCATTAGAAGTAATAGGAGATAATATTATTTCTTTAAATGCAGGTATTAGGTCATTTTATGTTAGAAGTAAGGTTAAATCTGGTATTGGAATAATTAATATTAAATCAAAAAGATTTGGAAATATTGAGCTTAAGCTTAATATTATTGAGGTGTAAATATGAAAAAGAGAATAATACTTGTTTTATCATTACTATCTATTTTTACATTATCTTCATGTAAAAATGAATATTCTATTAATGAGGAAAGCTTGAAAATCGATTCTAGTGCTACTAAAGCTAATCAAACCTTCTATGAAGTATTTGTAGGTGGCTTTTCAGATTCTAATGGTGATGGAATTGGTGATTTAAGGGGATTAATTAATAGATTAGATTATTTAAATGATGGAGACCCTAATTCAGGTAGAAGCTTAGGTGTAACTGGTTTATGGTTAATGCCTATATTTAAATCACCTTCATATCATAAATATGATGTTATAGATTATTATTCAGTTGATAGTAGTTATGGAACTAATGATGATTTAAAGGAATTAGCAACTGAATGTCATAAAAGAGGAATTACCTTAATAGTTGATTTACCTATTAATCATACCTCGAGTTCAAGCCAATGGTTTATAAATTTTAGGACAGCACTAAGAAATGGTGATTTTTCTAATCAATATGCAGAATATTATAGTTATTGTGATGAAGGCTCTGGTTTAGCAGGAAGAACTACTGCCCCATTGACTGGTACTGCCTATAAATATGAATGTAATTTTTCTACTTCAATGCCTGAATTAAATTTTGATAGTGATTTAGTAAGAGAGGAAACTCTAAATATTGCTAAATATTGGATGAATTTGGGAATTGATGGATTTAGATTTGATGCTGCAAAATATATTTATTTTGAATCTAGTGAAAAAAGTGTTTCATTTTGGAATTGGTATATGAGTGAGCTAAAAAAAGTAAATCCTGATGTTTATTGTGTTGCTGAGGTTTGGGATAATCCTCAAGTTATTCAGCAATATTATAGTGCCTTTACTTGTTTTGATTTTGCATTTTCTCAAGCTGATGGCTATATTGCAAAGGCTGCTAAGGGTGGTAATGTTAATAGTTATATTAATCAATTGATAAATTATTATAATAATTGTTCTAAAGTCACTGAAAATCCAATTTTAGCACCATTTATTGCTAATCATGATACAGATAGAGCAGCTGGATATTTACCAGTATCTACTGGAGATGCCTATTCAGCAGCGGGATTATTGTTGATGACTCCGGGAACTCCATTTATCTATTATGGTGAAGAAATAGGTATGAAGGGTTCAAGAGGTGGTGCTAATACAGATGCTAATAGAAGACTTGCTATGTTATGGGGAGATGATGATACTGTTAAGGATCCTGTAGGGGCGACTTATTCTATTGATAATCAAAAAAATGGTACTGTAGCATCCCAAATTTCGGATAAAAATAGTTTATATAATCATTATAAAAAGCTTATTATGATGCGTAATGCAAATAAAGAAATTACAAATGGAAAATATACTGCAGTTACTTTAGGTAATAATAATTCAGTAGGTGGTTTTATTGCTACATTGAATAATCATTCATGTCTTGTAATCCATAATACTAGTAGTGAGGCTATAGAAATTGATTTATCAAATTATGCTGATTACAAAGTTATTAATTCATTTAGTGGTTTAGGAGAAGTAAGTTTAAAAAATAATATGCTTACTATTGGTCACAAAACAGTAACAATTTTAAGAAAGGATTAAAATGTATGAAACTAAAAAATTTTATCATTGGAGGATTATTATTTTTAAGTACTTTTGGATTAGCTTCATGTAATACGAGCAATTATCATCCTTTAGAAAATGTAGAATCATCATTATATGTAAAAAAGGTAGATAACTATAAAAATGATTTAATTCAAGGAATGGATGTTTCTCAAGTAATAAGCCTTGAGAATAGTGGTGTTAAATATTATAATTTTGATGGTGAAGAAGAGGATGTTCTCAAAGTATTTGCTGATTATGGTTTAAATTATATTAGAGTTAGAGTATGGAATAATCCATATGATAATGATGGTAATGGATATGGTGGAGGAAATTGTAATATTGATACTGCTGTTGAACTAGGAAAAAGAGCTTCTTCATATGGAGTTAAGATGCTAGTTGATTTCCATTATTCTGATTTTTGGGCTGATCCCGCTAAGCAAATGTGCCCTCGTGCTTGGCTTGGAATGACTATTGAAGAAAAAAGTAAAGCATTATATGAGTATACTAAAGAGTCTTTAAATAAACTTAAAGCTAATAATGTTGATGTTGGTATGGTACAACTTGGAAATGAGATAAATAATGGTCTTGCGGGAGAAACTACGTGGTTTAATAGAGCTTTATTAATGATAGAAGGAAGTAAGGCTATAAGAGAAGTTTTTCCTAAAGCTAAAATTGTTGTTCATTTTGCTAATCCAGAAAAAACTGGGAACTATGAAAATTATGCAAGCAAACTAGATTATTATAATGTTGATTATGATGTATTTGCTTCAAGTTATTATCCTTATTGGCATGGAACATTAGAAAATTTAGAAAATACATTAAATAATATTTCTGATAAATATGATAAAGATGTAATGGTTGCAGAAACTAGTTATGCTTATACAAGTGAAGATTCAGATTATTTTGGAAATACTATTTCTGATGGTGGTTCTGTAACAAAAACATATCCTTATACGGTACAAGGTCAATCCTCTCAAATTAGAGATGTAGTACAAGCTGTATGTAATATGAAACGTGGTATTGGTGTTTTCTATTGGGAAGGAGCATGGATTTCTGTAAATAAAGGTTCATATGAGGAAAATTTAGAGCTTTGGGAAAAATATGGATCTGGATGGGCAAGTTCATATTCTGTAGTTTATGATCCAGCAGATGCAGGAAAATATTTTGGCGGTTGTGCTGTAGATAATCAAGCTTTCTTTGATAGAACTGGTCATCCATTAGAATCATTAAAAACTTGGTTATTATTTAAAAATGGTAATTTTGTTGAGAAGAAGGTTGATGCCTTAGAGGATGTCAATTTAATATTTGATTTAAATGGAGAAATTAACCTTCCTACAACTGTAAATGCAGTTATGAATGATGGAAGTAAAGAAGCAGTAGCAGTTGATTGGGGTATAGTAGATTATGATGCATTAAAAAATGGTGGAGTAAATAAATACACAATTAATGGAGTTGCCGGAGGTATGACTGCAACTGCATATATATCTATGGTAGAATACAACTTTATCAATAATTATAGCTTTGAGGATGGAGATAACTATTGGACTATAACTGATATTTCTAAAAAGAATGAGGAATTATATGTTGAGGATAAACCTACAGACTCTTTAACAGGTACTAAGCATATACATTATTGGAGTTCAGGTACTAATAATGTTGAATTTAGTGTTGAACAACAAGTAAATAATCTTCCTACAGGCTTATATAAATTTACAATTTCTATAATGGGTGGAGATTGTGGTAATACTGATATATATCTTTATGTAAAAATAAATGATGAAATCGTACAGAAGAAGAGTTTATCTATAAATGGTTATGGAAATTGGGATACTCAGGTATCTGAAAATTTTGAATATACTAAAGGTGATAAGATAGTAGTTGGCATTTATGTCAAGTGTGCTGGTGAAGGTAATGGTGCTTGGGGTAAAATAGATGACGCCTTATTAAATTCTGTCACAAAATAAATAATAAAGAAAATGGTACTAGGAATAGTACCATTTTTTAAGGTGTGCCGGGCATGGCACTAATCTTACTGGTGAAAGTCCAGTCACGGGTAAATACCTAAAAGTGTAGCAAACCCCAATCCGTTAACAGTAATGTTATGGGTGAAGAGAGAGGCTAGCAAAATTCTTTAGCCTACGCATAGAAACTTGATGAGGCAAAACGGTGGATAAGGTTCTTTTAAAACTAAAGTCCAAAAGGTAAACGTAAAACCAAGATAGTAAATCAAGATGTTTTAAAACGGAATTACCCCGGGAGGCCATAACGCGTAAAATACGTACAATAAAAAGCAAATAGTTAGAAAGTCAGCTGAGGTCGTAGTATGTGATGTGCCACTCACAAAAGGACCTAATGTTTATATAGTACGAATCACTATAAGCAATGTTTGAAAAGTCCGTAAGATGGGATAGTCTAGAACAATTTGGCTAGAAAGAAAGTTATTTCTTAAGGTTTTTGCAACAAAAACTAAAATTGTAAGACTAACCAATAGTAATTTCTTAGGCTTTACATTTTGGAAAAATAGTGATGTATGGAAATGCAAACCCGGTACGGACCGAAAGATTAAACTTTATGATGAGGTTAAAAAGATACTTAATATCAACTCCACTAGCAATAAAATTTACTAAAATAAATCAAATTATTCGAGGCTGGATAAACTGCTTTCGTATAGGAAGTATGAAAGGTTTTATCGAAAGCTTTGAACAATGGTTAAGACATGGGGTAAGAGTAATAATTATGAAACAATGGAAGTAACCTATGAGAATATACTTTAATCTCCAAAGATTTAATAAAGCATTCAAATGCAATTTTGAAAATGAAGATATATTCAAAGTATCAAATTCTAGATTAGGCTGGTATAGAAGGTGCAAAATGTATGTAGTGAATTACATATTAAGTCCTAAAGTTTTAGCACTAGCTAAAGAAAAAGGGAAGACCGGGACTGGGCTATCCTTTAGTGTATTACCATAAGTAGTTTCCGTTCAATATAAATGTAGCGCCGTATAAAAGACCCGTACGTACGGTAGATGGGAGGGCAAAGAATTATTTTCTTTTTTCTAACATATTCGTATGATTTCGAATTTTTTTCGAAAATTTACTTAAATTTTTGATATTTTTCAAAAATAAAAAAAATTAGTTGACTTTATATTTTTTAATTATATAATTAAATTAACAAGATGCGAAAACTAATAAATACTTGAATAAAAAATATTGTTTGTTTTATTTGATGAATTTTTAGATTAACAATAACCCAACATTAAATAAAAGTAACAATGCTATTGTAAAGGCAACAATACTATTGTAATGGTAACAATACTATTGTTTAAAATGACAAATAATATATTTTATTTTAATTGTTTGTAAGAGTTTGCATTTCAAAAAAAACAAAAAAGGAGAATTTTAAAATGAAGATGAAGAAAATTTTATTAGGATCTTCTGTATTATTAGGACTTGCTACTTTAGCATCATGTGGTTCAAATTCTAATAATGCTGAAAAGGTCACAATTTGGGTTTCTGAGGTTAAAGGTGTTGTTGATTTAACAAAACAACAAGTAGAAAAATTTAACCAAGAAAATCCTGATTTAGCAGTAGAGGCTGATATCCAAGGTATATCAGAATCAGATTCTGCAACAAAAATGGTTACAGACGTTGAAACAGGAGCAGATATTTTCTGTTTCGCACAAGACCAATTGAATAGACTAGTAGAGGCTGGTGCATTAAGCCAATTAGGTAAAGCAGCTTCTGAGTTTGTATCAACTAATAATAATAAATATTCAGTTGATGCAACTAAAGTAAATGGTCAAATTTATGCTTACCCTATTACTGCTGATAATGGTTATTTTATGATATATAATAAGTCTGTTATTAGCCAAGAAAATATTGGTAGCTTAGAGGCTATTGTAGCTGAATGTGAAGCTAAGGGTTATAACTTCTCAATGGAAAATGAAACTTCTGCTTGGTATTTAGCTTCTTGGTTCTTTGGCGCAGGATGCCATTCAACTTGGACTGCAAATACTGATGGTTCTTTCGCTTCAGTAGATGATGATTTTAATTCTGATAATGGTTTAATTGCTATGAAGGGTATGCAACATTTAGTTAAATCTGCAAATTACGTATCTTCTTCTCAAGCATCAGATTTAGGTGCAGCAGTTCCTTCAGCAGTAGTAATTACTGGTACTTGGGGAGTAAGTACAGCTAAGAGTATCTTAAAAGAAAATTTTGCTGCAGCACCATTACCTAAGTATACTGTTGATGGTAATTCTTATCAAATGAGTTCTTATTCTGGATTTAAATTAATGGGTGTTAAGCCTTCTACAAATGCAGAAAGATCTGCAAAATTACATAAGCTTGCTCAATATTTGTCAAATGAAGCATGCCAACTTGAAAGATTCAATAATTTTGGTTGGGGTCCATCTAATATTGCTGCTGCAGGTACAGATGCTGTTAAGAATGATGATGCATTAAGCGCATTAGCTCTACAACAACAATATGCTGTAACTCAAGGTCAAATTCATGGTTCTTGGTGGGATTTAGCTAAGACTTTAGGTACAGTTGCTAAAAATTCTACAACAGATGATGAATTAAAGGCTGGTCTTAAAACTTATCAAGATGCTATCGATGCATTATTTTCTATGTCAGAAGAAGAATTAAAAGCATTTACTATAATTGGTGGTTTAAATAATACAAATTGGACTACAGATTTTAAGATGACTGAAACTTCAACTGGTGTATGGATTTCTGATGATACATTTACAATTACTCAAGATGATATCGATAATGGCCGAAATGAATACAAAGTACGTCAAGGAAAGTCTTGGACTGTTAATTATGGTGCTAATGGTGTATTAAATGGTGATAACGCTAAAATAACTACTCCTGGTTCATATAAGATTAAGTTAACAATTGCTGACTCTGGCGTTACTTTAGAAGCAATTGCTCAATAATTTGATATTATAACTTAATTATATCTTACTTAAGGTAGGTTGTAGAGTAATCTACAGCCTACTTTTTTCTAAAGAAAGGAGTAAATTCGATGGATTATTTACATATATCGGATCTTGAATATCTAAAACTTGATAAATGGCATAAATTTATTTATAAGTTTATAATGTTTTTTATTGGCATTGGAAGATTTTTTAAGAGATTAGGAATAAAAATATGGAAAGGCTGTAAATCAATTGTTTTTAAAATAATTGATGAGGCTAAATACATATTTAATACATTCAAAAATGGCTCATGGAAGACAAGAGTATCTTATTTTGTTTTTGGTTTTGCTAATTTTGCAAGAGGTCAATGGGTTAAAGGCTTATTATTTTCATTGTTTGAAGTAGTTTTTATATTCTATATGATTTTTGCTGGTGGACATTGGATTTCTAAATGGGCTTCATTAGGTACAGAAGTACCAGGAAAAGTATATGATGAGGTTCTTGATCAATGGGTATTTGTTCAAGGTGATGATTCATTTAAATGTTTATTATATGGTTTATTAACTATATTATTTATAATTGCTGTAATTGCTACTTGGATTATGAATATTCATCAAGCAGGTATAATGGATGAAATTGAAAGAGAAGGAAAAAAGGTTAAAAGTAATAAGGAAGATTTAAGATCTATGGTTGATGATCAATTCCATAAGACATTACTTGCTTTACCTGTATTAGGAATATTCTTTTTTACAGTAATGCCAATTATATTTATGATATTAGTAGCGTTTACTAATTATGACTCAAAACATGATGGATATAATAATCTATTTACATGGGTTGGATTTGATAATTTTAATACATTATTTAATTTTACTAATGGAAGTTCAAACTTTGCTGTAACATTTGGTGAGGTTTTATCTTGGACTTTAATTTGGGCATTCTTTGCGACATTTACCAATTATTTCTTGGGAATGATGGTAGCAATGATGATAAATAAAAAAGGAATAAAATTTAAAAAGCTATGGAGAGGTATTTTAGTATTAACTATAGCTGTTCCTCAATTTATTTCATTACTTTATGTTTCAAAAATGTTCTCATTAAACGGTCTAGTTAATGGAATTATTGTTGGTTGTGGTGGTCAAGCAGTTGACTTTTGGGGTACTACATGGCTTGCTAGAATTATGGTAATACTTATTAATATTTGGATTGGTATTCCATATTTAATGCTTGTAAGTACTGGTGTCTTAATGAATATACCTCAAGATTTATATGAATCTGCAAGAATTGATGGTGCAAATGCGTTCCAACAATATACAAAGATTACCCTACCTTATATGTTGTTTGTTACTGGTCCTTATTTATTAACACAATTTACTGGTAACTTAAATAACTTTAATGTTATCTTCCTATTGACAGGTGGTAAACCAGATAAGGTTAATGGTCTTGTTAGTGGTACTGCTACAGGTGACACAGACTTATTAATTACTTGGTTATATAGAATGGTTACAGGTGCTGAGCCTAGTTATTATGTAGCATCAATTATTGGTATTATGATTTTCTTAGTAGTTTCTATCTTATCATTGATTGTATATAATGCAATGCCATCAAATAAGAATGAGGAGGACTTCCAATAATGACAATGTCTGAAAATAAAAAATTAAGAAAACTTGTTAATGAAGCAAAAATGAATAAAAATGGAAATACTCCAAAAGAAAAACACCATTTGGGTCAAAAAACATCAAGAAGAATATCAAACACTATCATTTATATACTTTTAATTTTAATGTCAGTTATTTGGCTTGTTCCATTTATATGCATTTTTCTAGAGTCTTTTAGAGTTGAAGCTACATATCAAGTAGGATATGTAATTCCAAAACAATGGGGCTTTGATAATTATATTAATTTATTTACAAAAACTAATTTTCCAAAGTGGTTATTAAATACATTTATTATTGCATTATTTGTAGCAATATTCCAAACATTATTTGTTCTTGCAATGAGCTATGGCCTTTCAAGATTAAGATTTAAGGGTCGTAAGTTTTTAATGAATTTTATGCTAGTATTAGGAATGTTCCCTGGCTTCTTAACATTGATTCTTCTTTATAAGCTTTTAGCCAGCTGGAATATGACTGGTACTAATTCATTATTTGGTTTAATTTTAGTTTATGTTGCAAGTAGTGGTATGGGATATTATGTATCAAAAGGGTTCTTTGATACAGTACCAAAGTCACTTGATGAAGCTGCTAGAGTTGATGGTGCATCAAGATTACAAATTTTCTACAAAGTAATTATGCCACTTTCTAAACCAATTGTTATTTATACAATTTTAACAGCTTTTATGGCTCCATGGGGAGATTTCGTATTAGCATCATATATTGCTCATGCTGATACAAATGGTATGAACGTTGCTGTTGGTTTACAAAATTTAATTTCAACACCATCTAGCTTAGCATCTAATTATACAATGTTCTGTGCTGGTGGTATTATTGTTGCATTGCCAGTTACTATCCTATTCATGTGTCTACAAAAGTACTATGTTGAAGGTGTAACAGGTGGAGCAGTAAAAGGATAGGAGAATATTATGGCTAATGTAAAATTAACAAATGTAAAAAAAGTTTATGACGGTGGTGTTGTTGCCGTTAATGATTTTAATCTAGAAATTCAAGATAAAGAATTTATTGTTTTTGTTGGTCCTTCTGGATGTGGAAAATCTACTACATTAAGAATGGTTGCTGGACTAGAGGATATCAGTGGCGGTACAGTTGAAATAGATGGTGAGGTTGTAAATGATTTACAACCAAAAGATCGTAATGTAGCAATGGTCTTCCAAAATTATGCATTATATCCTCATTTAACAGTATTTGAAAACATGGCTTTTGCCTTAAGATTAAAAAGACCAAAAATTTCTAATGATGAGATATATAATCGTGTAACTGAAGCAGCAGAAGTATTAGGTATTACAGACTTACTTCTTCGTAAGCCTAGAGCTTTATCAGGTGGACAAAGACAAAGAGTTGCGATTGGTCGTGCTATGGTTCGTGATTCTAAAGTGTTCCTTATGGATGAACCATTATCAAATCTAGATGCAAAATTACGTAATCAAATGCGTGCTGAGATAATTTTATTACGTAAAAAAATTGATACTACTTTTATTTATGTTACTCATGATCAAACCGAGGCTATGACATTGGGTGATAGAATCGTTATCATGAAGGGGGGCTATATTCAACAGGTTGGTACTCCTACAGAAGTATTTGAAATGCCTAAAAACTTATTCGTTGCTGAATTTATAGGTGCTCCAAAAATGAATATTTTTAAAACAAAATTAATATATGAAAATGGTAAGTATTATGTAACACCATTAGGATCAAAGATAGAAGTTGATGGTGAAAAAGCACAAATGCTTGCAAGTAAAAATATTCAATCTAGAGATATTTTGCTAGGAGTTCGTCCAGAACATATAGTTTTATCTTTAGAGACTGGTGAAAACTCAATTCCAGTTACACTTCAAGTAAATGAAATGATGGGTTCTGAATTTCATCTTCACGTAATTCCTAATGAGGGAGAGAAGATTATTGTTCGTGTTCCTACATTAAATTTAACAAATGAAGTAAAACAAAGTCTTGTTATTGGAAAAGAATTAAATATTACATTTAGTGGAAATGTAATGCATTTCTTTGATCCAGAAACTACAAATAATCTATTAGTAGATACAGATTAATCATACTAAAAGTTCTTTTGATATTTTATTCAAAAAATAGGATAAGGCGCCTTTGGGTTTCTTATCCTTTTTTAAAAGATGGAGGATTTTATGAAAAAGATTTTTGCAAGTTTATTGTTTTTAATTAGTTTTCTTTCATTATCCGCATGTAATAATGATAATAATGTCAACGGTAATTATAATGAACCAATTGGATTTAGTTTTCATTATTATAGATCAGATTTAAATTATGATGATTATAATATGTGGATATGGGAGAATAATCAAAATGGAGCAGACTATTCATTTGATGGAGTGGATGATTATGGAGCTTATATGTATTTTGTTTGGAGTGATTGGACTAGTGATGTCAAAACAAACGGAATTAATTTTATTGTAAAAGAGGCAAAACCATGGAGTGAAGGTCCTATAAAGGATGTTGAAGCTGATAGAAGTGTTTTATTTACTAATATGTCATTTTCTTCAATTGATGGTTATTATCATATATATTTAAAAAGTGGAGATCCTACAATCTATGGAGAAAAGCTTGAAATTGGCGATGAAATTGTTACAAAAGAATTTTATTCTGATTATCAAACAAAAGAAATAAGATTAAAAATTGAAACCAATAAGGAATATTCGGATTTAGAATTAAAAAAAGATGGAGAAACATTGTTTACAATAGAATCTTTAGATTCTTCAAAAATAATATCACAGGATGAAACATTATTTATATATAATTTTATAAATGATTTACCTGATTTCTCATCTAGTTATATAATCAATGTCACTTTCAAAGAATCAGGTAAAACTATTTCTTCGAAAGTAGATTTATCAAAATTATATACTAGTAAAGCTTTTGATGAAAAATATACATATGATAAAGAGCTTGGAGCTATTTATGATAAGCAAGGAACAACTTTTAAGGTTTGGTCACCTGTTTCATCAAAAATTGAACTTAGAATATATGAATCGGGAACTCCTAAGTCATTAAGTTCTAATGGAAGCGACGAATATAAATCCTATGAAATGATTAAAGAAGACAAAGGAGTTTTTTCTTGCCGTGTTACTGGAGATTTAAATGGGAAGTATTATACTTATGTAGTTACAAATTCATTATATAAAAATCAAGAAATTGTAGACCCTTATGCAAAATCTTCAGGTATAAATGGTTTAAGGGGTATGATATTAGATTTAAATGAAACAAATCCAGAAAATTGGGATGATATAGAGGTACATAATTATAATTCTCAAAGTTTGACAGTATATGAATGTCATATTGCAGATCTAACTAGCTCAACAACATGGAATGGTACTCCTTCAAATGCTAAAACCTATAATGGCTTTTATGAAGAAAACACTACATATACTGAAAACAATATTACAGTAAAAACTGGATTTGATCATATTAAGGAGCTAGGTGTAAATGCTGTCCAATTATTACCTATTTTTGATCAAGCAAATGATGAAAGAGAAGAATATAAAAGCTTTAATTGGGGCTATAATCCCTTAAATTATAATGTTTTAGAAGGTAGCTATTCATCAAATCCATATGATGGAAGTGTTCGTGTTAAGGAATTTAAAAACTTAGTAATGGCATATAATAAGGCTGGAATAAATATAATTATGGATGTTGTATATAATCACGTTAATAATCATAATAAATCAAATTTTGATGTTTTAATGCCAAAATATTATTTCAGATATTCAAATGGTAATATTTCTAATGGTTCAGGATGTGGTAATGAAACTGCATCAGAAATGCCTATGTTTAGAAAATTTATGATTGATTCTACAGAATTTTTAGCAAGAGAATACAAGTTATCTGGATTTAGATTTGATTTAATGGGATTACATGATTATAATACAATGAATTTATTAACTGAAAATCTTCATAAAAATGTAAATGAAGCAATTACAGTTTATGGAGAACCATGGACTGGTGGTACTACACCGCTTCAATCTAATCATCAAGCAATTCAAACAAATATAAATAAATTTGAAGGATTTGGTTGTTTTAATGATAAAATGCGTGATGCATTAATTAAAGGTGGTTTAAGTGCTAAAACTGAAAAAGGATGGGTCACAGATACCTTAAATGGTACTAATGTTATTTCTATAATTCAAGGTTTACTAGGAAATCAAAGTAGTATTTCGAATGAACCATATAAAACAGTGAACTATGTAACTTGTCATGATAATTATACATTATATGATAGAATAAAAGCTTGTGGAATTACAGATGAGGATTCAATTAAAAAAATGGCTGTTTTAGCAAATTCAGTAGTTTTCACCTCTCAAGGTATTACCTTTATGTTATCTGGTGAAGAATTCTTAAGAACAAAGGGTGGTAATTCTAATTCTTATAATTCAAGCTATAAGGTTAATGAACTTGATTATTCTTTAAAAATAAAGAATTTTGATGTATTTCAAAATTATCAAAAGCTAATAGAATTAAAACATAATTCTAATTTATTTGCGAAAACAAAAGAAGAATGTAAATTAATTGAAATACATACAAATTCAAATAAAACATTGATATATTTCGACTTGGTAGATACAGTTAATAATTTACAATATCGCATCGCTATTAAAAATGGTACAAAATCAAATGAAAATATAGTTGATTTTGATGGTTATACCTTATATCTAGATACCTTAAATAGAGCTGATCTAGAATTGGATAGTCAAACAATTTTAGAGGATTTTGAAACAATTATTGCATATAAATCAATCAAATAAATGGAGAAAATTATATGAGTCTTAATCTTTTAGCAAAAAAATTGGCCTATTATGCTTATAAGCATTTAGGTATTGATGAGCTAGATATGATATATTTAGAAAATATATTACTAGGTGAGTTTGGAATATCTACACCCTCAAAAGAGGAATTTAATAAAGAAGAAATAGATAATATGCTTGTTCCTGATAAATTAATAGAGGAATTAAATTCATTAACTAATTATGAAAATAAAACTATTTTCTCAACAAAAATAATGGGTTTACTAACTCCAAGGCCTTCCTCTATTAATAATAAATTTTGGGAATTAAGAAAAAAGGGATTAAATAAAGAATCCTTAGATTATCTTTATAATTTATCAATAAAAAATAATTATATTCAAAAAACTGCAATTGATAGAAATATTAAATGGAAATATGAGATTGATGAATCATTTATTGAAATTACAATTAATCTATCTAAACCAGAAAAGAATAATAAGGATATAGCTAAAGCTTTACTACAACCTCAAACTGAAAAATATCCAAAATGTTTATTATGTAAAGAAAATTTAGGATTTTATGGTACTAATAACCATCCTTCAAGACAAAATATTCGTATTATACCATTAAAGCTTAATAATGAAGCATTCTTTATGCAATATTCCCCTTACTCATATTATCCTCATCATGTAATAATAATTAATGATTTACATACTCCTATGAGTATATGTAGAGAAACTTTTATTAGACATGCTGATTTCGTTGATACTATTCCTGAATATTTTATTGGTTCAAATGCGGATTTGCCTATTGTGGGTGGTTCAATATTATCTCATGAGCATTATCAAGGTGGAGGCTATTTAATGCCTTTAATGTATTCAAAGGATAGATTTATTATTGAAACTTCAAATCCTGAATTAAAACTAAGCTATCTAGACTGGTTTAATTCTTGTATTTGTATTAAGACAAAAAATAAAGAATTATTAATTGATTCTTTAGATAAACTAAGAATCAAATGGTCAAGCTATGATGATTTAGAATGTGATATTATATCTCATACTAATAATATTAGACATAATACAATTACTCCAATATTACGAAAAGTAAATGATGAATATATAGCATATGTTATTCTTAGAAATAATCGTACAAATGAAAAATATCCTGATGGTATTTTTCATGCTCATCCTGAATATCATAACATTAAAAGTGAGGGAATCGGTCTAATAGAGGCAATGGGATTATTCATTCTTCCAGGAAGATTAGATAGACAATGTAAGGAAATGGAAAGAATATTATCTCAAAAAATAGATTTAACTAGCTATTTTGATGAAAATCCTGATATGCTAATTCATAAAAATATGATAGAATATTTAATGAAACAAAATTCTACTAATTATCAAATAATGATTAAAGAATATATCAATGAGGTATGTATGCATATTTTAGAAAATACTGCTGTATTTAAAAATACTGAAATTGGTAATAATCATGCTAAAAAATTTATAGAATCTATTAATTTATAGGGGTAATATATGAGAGAAGAAAAACTTGTAGATAATTTTATTAATTATTTTAATGATAAACCATCTGATATTTTTTCGTCATCTGGAAGAATTGAATTATTAGGTAATCATACAGATCATAATCATGGTGTTGTATTAGTAGGTGCTGTTAATCTTGATTTACTTGCAGCAGTAAGGGAAACTTCTGATGATACTATTACAGTATATTCCGAAGGATATACTGAATCAAAGATTAATATCAATGATTTAACTAAAAATGAAAGTGAATATGGAAATAATATAGCTATTTTAAAGGGTGTAGTATATAAGATGAAGGAATTAGGATATAATGTAGGTGGTTTTAAGGCCTATATTAATTCTATATTACCAGCTGGGTCTGGAATTTCATCTTCTGCAGCTTATGAATGCTTAATTATTGAAATATTAAATTATTATTTTAATAATGATAAAATGGATCGCTTTGATATCGCAAGAATTGGACAATTTGCTGAAAGTGAATATTTTGGAAAACCTTGTGGGCTATTAGATCAATGTGGAGTAGCTTTTGGTGGTATTAATAGAATAGATTTTAGTGATATTAAAAATCCTAAGGTGACTCATATTGAATATAGCTTCAATGATTATAGTCTTGTATTAGTAAATACGGGTGGTTCTCATAGTAATCTTACAGCTGAATATAAGGCTATTCCTGATGAAATGAGAGAGGTTGCAAATTATTTTAATAAAAATTATCTTAATGATGTAGATGAATTATTATTTTTAAATAATATTAAGGAGTTAAGAACAAAGGTATCTGATAGAGCAATTCTTAGAGCTATTCATTTTTATAATGAAAATAGGATAGTTGATAAAGGCTTCAATTCATTAGTAAATAATGATATAAAAGGATTCTTAGATTCTATAACAGCTTCTGGCAATTCATCATATAAGTATTTACAAAACACTTATGTAAGAACATCAAATACTCAAAACATTAATATTGGTTTAGCCCTTGCTGAAAGATATATTAATGATGGAGCTTGCCGTGTTCATGGAGGAGGCTTCGAGGGTACTATTTTGTGTTTTATAAATAATGCTGAAGTAACTGAATTTATTAATAAAATGAGCTTAGTATTTGGTAATAACAATGTTCATAAAATAGGAGTTAGAAATGAAGGCTCCTATCATGTAAAAAAATTATAATAACTAATAAAGATATCAATATAGAAATGTATTGATATCTTTTTTTATAAATTATGTGAAAAATAAAATAAAATAATAAAATTCTCTTTTTTTATTTAATTAAAAGTGATAAAATTAAATTTATAGAAAGAAGGGGATGATTGGTATGAAAGGCATCATATATTTTCTTAAAAAATATGGTAATACCTCATTTGATGAGCTTCCATTTAATGAAATTGATATATTAATATTAGCACAAATTTCATATTTAAATGTTGATGTTTATGCTAATAATCCTAATGAAAAAACCTATGTAAAGGATGTAATTAAAAAAGAATATAGAGCTCGTTTAGTTGATAAAACAATGGTTCATAAGATGAATGAGAAGCTTGTAAATGTATTTCCTGATACTACAAGATATAATAATGTATATTTTAAGCATTGGACTAATGATATAAGATTTGATATTGCTAAAAAGAGTAGTGATGCAAAACAATTTTTTGCGATGACATTTTTTTTGAATGATTTTATGGTGATTGCCTATAGAGGTACAGATTTAACATTAGTAGGATGGGAAGAGGATTTTAATTTAACCTATGAAGAAGAAGTACCTAGTCAAACTGAGGCAGTAAAATATTTAAATAATATATATGATTTATATAAAATTCCTATGTATGTATGTGGACATTCAAAGGGTGGAAACCTTGCAAGTTATGCAGCAGCATTTTGTAATCCTTTAGCTTTAGATAAAATAATAAGTATTTATAGTTTTGATGGACCAGGATTTTCTAATAATAATATTTTAAATAGCCCCCAATTTACAAAAATGAGAGAAAAACTTCACACTCTTTCAGCTCATATTTCTTTTGTAGCATTATTATTATATCATGTTGATGATATTGAATTTATTGATAGTAAAGGATTCTTATTTATGCAGCATGCTGCCTTTAATTGGAAAATTGATGGAAATAATAAGCTATTAAGAATTAAAGAAAATTCTATTGAATCAAAGATATTTGATGAAATAGTAATTGAAATAGGTAAGAATATTACTTTAACGGAAAGAAAAAAATTTGGAGAAATATTATTTCTTTTAGCAAAGGAAAATCCGGAAAGTAATTTAGTTGATATTGTTCATAGACCTATATCATATTTATATGGTATAATTAAAAGAAGAAAAACTCTATCTAAGTCTAAACTAGTTTTTTTTAAGTATATCTTAAGAAAAATTAGACGTTCTATTAAAACAGTATTAGCTAGAAGAGTCGGATTTAAGGGTCATAGAATGAAAACATTGAAAAAGGATTTTAGAATTTAATTATGGATATTTTAGTTGTAAATGATGATGGATTTGATTCTATAGGTATTAGAATTCTTGCTAAAAAATTAAAAAAATATGGCAATGTAACTATTATTGCACCTAATTCTTGCCGAAGTGCTTCTTCACATGCGATTGAGGTTAAAAATCCTATTACAGTAAAAAAAGAAGCTAATTACGAAGGAATTGAGGTTTATTCTCAATCAGGTTATCCTGCTGATTCAGTTAGAATTAGTGATACAATATGTAATAAAAAATTTGATATTTGTTTTAGTGGCGTTAATGATGGTTTGAATTTAGGTACAGATATTTTTTATTCTGGTACTAGTGCTTCTGCTAGAGAGGCTCATATAGAAAAAATGTATTCTGTAGCTATTTCATGTGATAAAAATTCTTTTGATATTGTAGAAAAAGAATTAGATATGGTTTTAGAATATATATTCAATAATAATTTATTTAGCTATCTATATACCTTAAATATTAATTTTCCTATAGGAAAATATAATAAAAGTAAAGGTATAAAATTTGCTCATCAGGGCTATAAGCTATTTAAAACAGGATTTATTAAAATAGATGATAATAGCTATATTGAACATGGTCATTATATTGAAGAGGATAAAAATACTGAATCTGATGTATATTTAGCTAATGAGGGATATATTACAATAGTACCAATTAGCTTAGATCAAACTAATTATGATTCTTTAGATAAATTGAAGAATAAATTTAATTAAAGGAAGTGAAAAAATGTTATTTGAGGATTTACAAAAGGATAATATTACTGCATTAAAAAATCATGATAAAATTGCAAGAAGTATTTTATCAATTGTTTATGGTAAATGTAAAAATGAATCAATTGAACAAGGATTAAATGCTAAAAGCTTATCTGATGAGGATACATTAAGAATTATCCAAAAGACAATTAAAGAGCTTGAGGAAGAAAAGAAAAGCTTTTTAATAGCTAAAAGAGAAGAAAAGGTTGAAGAGCTTGAAGCTCAAATAAAGGTAATTGAAAAATATTTACCAAAACAATTATCAGAAGCTGAAATTAAAGATATAATTTCAACTTTAGAGGATAAAAAAATACCTTCTATTATGAAATTCTTTAAAGCAAATTATTCTGGTAAATGTGATATGGGATTAGTGTCAAAAATTGCCAAAGAATTTCAGTAAAACTATGTAAAAAAATGTGAAAGTAGTGGTTCGTATTGAATCACTATTTTTTTATGCTAAAATGACTAACTGAGTTAGGATTTTAGGAGGTAGCTATGACTTTAGAACAATTCAATTATTATTTTAATAAAATGATTGAGGTTAAGCCTCGAAAAATAAAAGTACTAGAACCACAAAATGGCGAACAATTTTTAATTTTATATTTAGGTCATAATTCTAATAGAGAAATTATTGCAAAAAATCTTAGTGATGAATTAGATTGCTCGACTGCAAGAATTGCTGTACTTTTGAATCGCTTAGAAAAAAAGAAAATCATTAAAAAGGTTCAAGCAAGTGATAAAAGAAAAGTAATTGTTTCACTGACGGAATTAGGATATGACATATATAATAGAAAATTACTTTTTTTAAAAGACTATATTGCAAGAATATTAACAACAATAGGTAATGATGAATTAGATAGATTCTTTGATACACTAAAAAAAATTACACAGATTGGAGAAGAGATTAATGATTAAGTTATTAAAAAATTTAAAATTAAAGGATTATTTATATATTTTATTATTAATAATATTTATTGTTGGACAAGTATGGTTAGATTTAACATTACCTGATTATACTAAGGAATTAACACTTGCAATTTCAACTGAAACTGCAACAATGGATATCATTCTAACTAATGGTGGGATGATGATTCTATGTGCTGTAGGATCAATGCTATTTGCGATGGCTAGTGTATTTTGCTGTAGTCAAATAGCAGCAAGCTTCGCAAAAAATATTCGAACTAAGCTATTTGATCAGGTAATGAATTTTTCAAATTTAGAAATGAATGAATTTTCTACTCCTTCATTAATTACACGAACTACTAATGATGTTGTACAAATTCAAAATTTTATGGCTATGGGCTTACAAATGATAATAAAAGCTCCAATAATGGCAATTTGGGCAATTTGTAAAATCTCTACAACTAGAATTGAATGGACTTTAGCTGCAATTATTTCTGTAGCTATTATAATAACAGTAGTTGTAATATTAGTAGCATTATGCTTACCAAAATTTAGATTAATTCAAAAGCTTACAGATAAATTAAATGATACTACAAGAGAAAATATTACTGGTGTTAGAGTAGTTAGAGCCTATAATTCAATGGATTATCAGGAAAATAAATTTAAGAAAGCTAATGATGAGATTACTAAAACTAATTTATTTACCTCAAGAGCTATGGGCTTATTAAATCCAGTTATGACAATTTGTATGAATGGACTAACCTTATCTATTTATTTAATAGGTGCTATTTTAATTAATCAGGTTAATATGACAAATATTACAGCTGGTATGATTGAAAGAGGAGAATTATTTGCAAATATGAGTATTTTTACTCAATATGCAATGCAAGTAATTATGGCATTCATGATGTTAATAATGATATTTATTATACTTCCTAGAACTATGGTTTCAGCAAAAAGAATTAATGAAGTATTAGATAAAAAAATATCTATTAAAGATGGTACATTAGCTAATGGGAATGATTCTGGATTAATTGAATTTAAAAATGTTTCTTTTAGCTATCAAGGTGATGATTATTATGCTTTATCTGATTTGAATTTTTCAATTAATAAAGGAGAAACTGTAGCCTTTATCGGAAGAACAGGCTCAGGTAAATCAACAATAATTAACTTATTAAATAGATTTTATGATGTTACTAAGGGTGAAATCATTATTGATGGAGAAAATATAAAGAATTATAAGGAAGAAGCATTAAGAAATAAAATAGCTACTGTAGCACAAAAAGCAGTTTTATTTCAAGGTGATGTAAAGGAAAATATATTATATGGATGTAATGATACAAAAGATGATGATCCTAAAATAAATAAGGCTATTCAAATAGCTCATGCTGATTTTATCTATAATTTAGAAAATGGTATTCATCATCATGTAGCTCAAGGAGGCAGTAATTTTTCGGGTGGACAAAAACAAAGAATATCTATTGCTAGGGCTATATATAAGGATTCTAGTATTATTATATTTGATGATTCATTTAGTGCTCTTGATTATAAAACTGATTATTTAGTAAGAAAATCAATAAAAGAAGAATTAAAGGATAGAACTATTATAATAGTAGCTCAAAGAATAGGTACTATAAAAAATGCTGATAAAATTATTGTATTAGATGATGGAAAGATTTCTGGAATAGGTACTCATGAGGAATTATTGAATAACAATGAGATTTATAAAGAAATTGCCTTATCTCAATTATCAAAGGAGGAATTATAAAATGCCACCAATGAATAGACATTTACCAAAAGAAAAAGGAGATTTTAAATCTCTAAAAAAGCTTTTAGTTTATACTAAAAAATATCATGTAGCGATAATTATTGCGTTTATTTGTGCAATAATTGCAGCTATAGCTACAATAATTGGACCAAGTGTAATGTCAGATTTAACTGATATTATTCAAAAGGGATTATTATCACCAAATGAAATTGATATTACTAGTGTTATTAAAACATCATTAATATTAATATCAATATATGCTTGTGGGGCAATTATTTCATATATTCAACAATATATTATGGCAACAGTAACTCAAAAAACAGCTAATTCCTTAAGAGGTGATATCAATAAAAAAATAAATAAATTACCTTTATCATATTTTGATACCTCATCTACAGGAGATATGCTATCAATAGTAACAAATGATATTGATATTATTAGCCAAACAATATCATCAAGTATAGCAAATTTTGTTAGTGCCATTGTTTTACTTTTTGGTGTTATCATAATGATGTTTGTTAAAAACTGGATTTTAGCATTAACAGTTATAATTTGTTCACTATTAGGCTTTATTCTAATGGGTTTAATTTTATCTAAATCTCAAAAATATTTCAATCATAAACAAGAATATTTAGGTAAAATGAATGGACATATTGAAGAAATTTATACTAATCATAATGTTGTAAAATCCTATAATGCAATAGCTAAAGAAAAAGAAGAATTTCAAAAATTTAATGAAGGATTATATGAAAATAACTGGAAAAGTCAATTCCTTTCAGGATTAATGCATCCATTAATGGGATTTATTGGTAACTTTAGTTATGTAATGATTTTCATTGTAGGAGTTGCAATTTCAATTTCAGGAAGTAGCTTCTTATCCTTTGGAATAATCTTAGCATTTACAATGTATGCTAGATTATTTAATCAACCATTAAATACTATTGCTCAATCAATGACAAATTTACAACAAGCAAGTGCAGCATCAAAAAGAGTATTTAATTTACTTGAACATGAAGAAATGGAAAAAGAGGATAATAAAATTAAATCTATTTCTAATGTATTAGGTAATATTGAATTTAAAAATGTTAATTTTAGATATGTAGAGGATAAACCAATTATTGATAATTTTTCAGTTAGTATCAAAGCTGGCCAAAAGGTCGCAATAGTTGGACCTACAGGAGCTGGAAAAACAACAATTGTAAATTTATTAATGAGATTTTATGAGGTTTCATCAGGAGATATTATTATTGATGGAATATCAACAAAAAATATGACTAGAGAATGTGTTCATGATATGTTTGATATGATACTACAGGATACTTGGCTATTTAATGGTACTATTAGAGAAAACCTAGTATATAATAAAGAAAATGTATCTGATGAAAAAATAATTGAGGTATGTAAATCTGTAGGCCTATCTCATTTAATTGAATCATTACCTCATGGTTTAGATACAATTATCGATGAAAAGGCGAATTTATCAGAAGGACAAAAACAACAATTAACTATCGCAAGAGCGATGCTTAAGGATTCTCCTCTTTTAATTTTAGATGAGGCAACTAGTAATGTTGATACAAGAACTGAGCTAATAATCCAAAATGCAATGGATAATTTGACTTTAAATAGAACTAGCTTTGTCATAGCTCATAGATTATCTACTATTAAAAATGCTGATATTATTTTAGTAATAAATAATGGTAATATAATAGAAAAGGGAAATCATAAGGAGTTATTAGCAAAGAAGGGCTTTTATGCAGATTTATATAATAGCCAATTTCAAACAATTCTAGAATAAGATTGTATTTTTCATTATCTATTGGTATAATTATTTTAGAATTATTCACAATCAATACATATGAAAGGTTGATAATATGGAAGAAATAAAAATAAAAGCCTATGATTCCTTTGATTTATATGCAATATATAGTGAAGCAAAAGAACCTAAAGGAATGGTTCAAATTATACATGGTATGTCAGAACATAAGGAAAGATATATTCCTTTTATTCAAAGATTAAATGATAATGGCTATACAGTAATAATTAGTGATAATAGAGGTCATGGTAAAAGTGTTTCAAAGGAATATCCATATGGTCACATAGAATCCTATGATGTTATGGTTAGTGATCAATATATGGTTACTAAATGGATAAAGGAAAAAAATCCTAAATTAGATTTATATATGTTTGCCCATTCTATGGGTAGTGTTATCGCAAGAAATTACTTAATGACTCATGATAATGAAATTAAAACCTTAATATTATCAGGTACTGTTTTTTGTCCTTTGGGTATTAGTATTCCTTGTATTTTAGGCGATTTATTATCAATTGGAAAGAATAAATATAAAACAAGTAATATCTTATTTTATTTTGCAAATAATTTTTCTATTAAAGAAGATAATTCTTGGTTAACAGTAGATAAAGAAAATGTAGAGGATTATAATAATGATCCTTTATGTGGCTTTAAATTTACTAACTATGGATATAAAAATCTCTTTAAAATGGTAAAGAATCTAAAAATATTTAGAAAATATAATGTAAAAAATCCAACACTAAGAATTGTTTCACTTTCTGGTAAATTAGATAGAACTACAGGAGGTACAAAGAATTTAAAGAAATCTATTAAGCTTTTAAATAGAATTGGTTATAGAAATACAAGCTTTATAGAATATGATAATATGAGGCATGAAATCTTATTTGAAAAGGATAATAATGCTATTTATTTAGATATCTTTGAATTCTTAAGATAATATGTTTGATTATTGTTATGAATGTGGCACTAAATTAGAAATAAAAGAATTAGAACATGAAGGATTAATTCCCTTTTGTCCTAAATGCAAGGAATTTAGATTTCCAATATTTTCATCTGCAGTGAATGTTGTAATTCTAAATAAAGAACAAACTAAAACTTTATTTGTTAAACAATATGGTATTGATAATTATAGATTAGTTGCTGGATATATTAATAAGGGTGAAAATGCAGAAGAAGCATTAATTAGAGAGCTTAATGAGGAGCTTGGTGTTTCTCCTATAGAATTTCATTTCCAAAGAACTATCTATTTTGAAAAGAGCAATACTTTAATGATTAATTATTATGCTTTATTAGATAATGAAGAGGTATATCCTAATTATGAGATAGATTCTTATAAATGGTTTGATCTTGATGAAGGAATTGAAGCAATTAAAAAGGCTTCACTTGCTTCAATTTGTTATAATTATTATTTAGAGCATAGAAAATAATATGGTGATTATATGATATTAAAAAAAGAACATATTCCTAATATTGGAAGAATAGAGGATAATTCCTTTTTAACTAAAGAGGAAAAGGAATTTGTTACAAGTTTCATATTAAAAGAACAAGAATATCGTTATGCATTAAGAAAAATGTCAGCTAAATTAGAAAATTTAGATGATTATTGTGAAATGCATTTTGATCATAATCCTATTCATCATATAGAATCTAGAATTAAAACAGCATCTAGCCTTGTTGAAAAGATTCATAGAAGAGGTTTGAATTTATCTTTAGATGTATTAGGAAATGGAATATATGATGTTGCAGGAATTAGAGTTGTATGTAATTATATAAATGATATTTATAAGATTGAACAATTATTATTAACTGAAAATGATATTGAGGTATTATTAAGAAAGGATTATATCTTAAATCCTAAAGATACTGGATATAGAAGCTTACATGATATTTATTTATTATCAATAAATATTGATGGAGAAGAAAAGAAAATTCCAATTGAAATACAATTTCGTACTATCGCAATGGATATGTGGGCTTCTTTAGAACATGAATTAAGATATAAAAGTTCTAATAATCTAGATGAAAAAGATATATTTAAATTAAAGACCTATTCAGATATGCTTTATGATATAGATTTAAACATGCAAAGATTATATATTAAAACTGTTACAGGAGATAGTGATAATGATTGATTTTGATAATTTAGTTAAGACCTATAATAAAAAGGGTATCGCAACTCCTAAAAAAGAAATGATAAAAACTAAAGAACAAATTGAGGGTATTAAAAAAGCTGGAATAATAAATACAATGGTATTAGATTATGTAAGTGAAAATATTCATGTTGGAATGACAACAGAAGATATTAATACTCTTGTTCATACTAAAACCTTAGAGCTTGGAGGAACTCCAGCTCCATTAAATTATCAAGGCTTTCCTAAAAGTGTATGTACCTCAATAAACGATCAAGTATGCCATGGTATTCCATCAAGTGATGTTATTCTAAAGGATGGAGATATTATTAATGTTGATTGTACAACCATTGTAGATGGATATTATGCTGATGCTTCTCGTATGTTTTTAATAGGTAATGTTAGTGAAAAACATAAAAGGCTTGTTAATGTTACAAAGGAATGCTTAGATTTAGCAGTGGCTTCTTTGAAGCCCTTTGGAAGACTTGGAGATATTGGCTATGCAATAGAAACTCATGCCAAGAAGAATGGTTATTCAGTAGTTAGAAATATAGGAGGACATGGAGTTGGAATTGAATTCCATGAGGATCCATTTATATATCATTTTGGAAAGAAAAATACTGGAATGGTTTTATTTCCCGGAATGATATTTACTATCGAGCCAATGATAAATGAAGGTACTTCAAAGGTATTTTTAGATGCTCAAAATGAATGGACTATTTATACTTGGGATGGTGGTTATAGTGCTCAGTATGAATATACAGTATTAATTACAGAAGATGGAGTAGAAATATTAACTCATTAATTCCCATTTAGGTGGGAATTTTTTTATGAGTATGACGGGCATGTCATAAATCTAGGGTGAAAGTCCCAAGAGGCGTAGTTGTCGCGAACTCGATAGCAACTTGCAAAGCGTAAACCAGTAATGGAGCGTGAAAAGAAGCAATAGCGAAATCGTGGCCCTATGAACAAAAACTTGATATTAAGGCCTTTTAGGTGGATAAGGTTACTCAACAAACTAAAGTCCAAAGGACAAACGTAAGCCTAAGTAGGTAAATCAAGAGGGTAAACGAGGAAAGAGTTATGACTTATCCCGTGAGGTCCTATAAGCGGTATAGTAGTAACAACGAATTATAGGAAGTCAGCCGAGGTCATAGTAGGTAGAAATACTGAAGGACTGAACAATTTATAAGACTGCTAAAGTCTTGAAATCTCTAGCAACAAATCAGAACGTAATAAGGGTGAGAGGTTGAGCGTATCTCAATGGGTAATCTAAAAGATAATGTTGCAAGATAACGAAAAGAAAGGAAGTAGACAAGCTATGAGCGAAGATATTATTACGAAAATACTTGACCGAAACAATTTAAACGAAGCATTTAAGAATGTTAAAGCTAATAAGGGCGCAAGTGGAATAGACGAATTATCTATAGAGGAAACTGCTCAATACATTAGAGAAAACAAGAAAACAATTGTTTGGCAATTATATAATCGTAAGTATCAACCTCAACCTGTGCGTAGGGTAGAAATACCAAAGCCAAATGGTGGAGTAAGAAAATTAGGAATACCTACTGTACTAGATAGGGTCATTCAACAAGCAATGGTGCAAGTATTATCGCCAATGTTTGAGCCATATTTTAGTGAATATAGTTATGGCTTTAGACCAATGAGAAGTTGTGAGATGGCTATAGTTAAGGCATTAGAATATATGAATGATGGATATGAATGGATAGTGGATATTGACCTAGAGAAATTTTTCGATAATGTACCGCACGATAGATTATTACGTTTGGTAAGTGATGTAGTGAAAGATGGAAATGTAGTATCACTTGTTAACAAGTTTCTTAAAGCAGGCGTAATGGTAAATGGTAATTTGGAAGAGAGTAATGTAGGTACACCTCAGGATGGACCTTTATCGCCTTTATTATCAAACATTATGTTAAACCTACTAGACAAGGAACTTGAGGCAAGAGGATTACATTTTACTAGATACGCTGATGACACAATTATATTAGTTAAAAGTGAAAAAGCAGCGAATAGAGTAATGATATCTATCACAGATTTTATCGAAAGAAAACTAGGTTTAAAGGTTAACGCTACTAAAACAAAGGTATGTAAGCCTAATGATTTGAAATATTTAGGTTTTGGCTTTTACAAATCTTCAAAGTGGGAATGTATTCCTCATCGAGATAGCAAAATGAAATTTCAAAGAACGCTAAAGAGCCTAACAAAACGTAGTGAAAGCATTTCTTTAGACACGCGCTTTGAAAGATTAAACTGGACTATCCGTGGTTGGGTTAACTACTTGTTAATCAGCATTTTATTTACTAATTATATTAATATAAATAATCAAAATAAAA
>CAMEJG010000005.1 GCA_945919465.1 uncultured Anaeroplasma sp.
TATTATCCTTAAATAATTTGATAATTATGCCCTGAAATAAAGTGCTGTTCTATATTTAATGTTATCAATTTTTGTATATAATCTTGTCTATTTATAATTTTCATTAATTATCACCAATCATATTATAACGTCATATTCCCAAAACTTCAATTATTTTATTTTTTTGGGAGCAAATAATTTCCCATCAAAGTTTTTTTTTCAAATAAAGGGGTTTTAATGACTTTCGAATCCCCTCAATCTGTCTAGATTTGTTTTTGTCCCCTATACAAAACACATTAAATGATACAAAGAAATTTGATTATTCTAATATTATTTTTATATACAGATTTAATTTTACATTAATTTTACCATTATTAGCTCAAATAATGAAAAAAGACTGATATTTTTGTATCAATCTTTTAGTTTCATAATGTGTTAGAAGAACAAAAAGGATACATTCGCCCTATTTTTTCATAGGAAGAAATTCTAAAAGGATACATTTTTAAGCACATTAGGAGACTCGAAGTTATTTAACTTTATTAATCAACATATTAAATGATGTTGGCTCTGTATTTCCTAATGTATAAATAACTCTTAATTTACCCTCGAAAACAAACCCATTCTTTTCTAATTCATGTAATAATTCTTCAAAAGTATTAAATTTATTTTTATCAATTAAAAACTCATTATGTGTTTCTTGATTATATGAAATTTTAGCATACTTATCTTCATTATTTATGATAAATAATTCTTCATAAAGTTTTGCTTTTACAAATACATCTTTTACATCATTGATATCATATTCTTCATATTTGTATATAGCTTTCTTTGTTCTTTTATATTTGATATGATTATAAACCATCGGTTTTCTAAGCTTCTTAGAATACTTTATTTCATAATAAAGATCCTTTAACTCTTCTCCATCTACAATAATATTACTAATTATATTAGTTCCTTTATAAAGAAATAAGTTAACAATTTTCCCATTATTAATAGTATTTTTGTATTCTTTAAATTTTACTTCTGAACCTGTCAAATAGTAATAATTATATTTCTTTTTATTTTCATCAATTATATATAATTTTATTAAAATTACACCACATCTAGTTGTTTCTTTAGTTTCCTTAATATAAGCTTGTGCATTAGTTAAGTTTATACCTTCTAAATCATTTTTGCTAACTTTATTTTTTATAATCAATATGTTTATTATCATATATAAATTAAAAATAACTATAGCAATAATTGGAATTAAAAATAATAAACTTTCAAAAATGCCAAATATCAAAAATATGCACAAAGCAATAGAGATTACGATAAGGCCAAAAAAACCTGTATCAAAAGAATACTTATACAGTATAAAATTTAACTTATCTTTTTTCATTTTATCACCTTCTTATTAATTATATCACATATTATTAAAGTCTAAATATACACTTCAATAGTAAAATAAAAAGTGTATCAGTACGATTCAAAACGGACTTTTTTGGTTTTCTCGAGTCCCGTATGTTATCCGTAATTATTACTACACACACTAGTAAGAAGCAATAAAAGTATACAAATCATACAACATAATGCCTTTTTAATTCTTATTAAATTAGAAAATTTACAAGAAATATCAATTAAATTACCCCTAAAAACAAAAAAAGAAGTGATTTTATTGTATCACTTCAACATCTCTTTCATAATGGTGGAGATGACGGGACTCGAACCCGTGTATGCAACCTAATTCAACTTACTTTCTACATGTTTAGTCAAATCTAAATTTTCATTAGCCCTAAGCGAAATGACCAACCAAAAGCTAACTACACTCTACTAGATTCATTAATAATTCTTAGAGTAGCAGAATCTTAATATATCCTACTGAGTTAAAACTCAAGCTAGCTAACATAGGAAATTAGCTAGGTGAGCTGCTTGTATTTACTATTAGCAAGCAAATGCATAGTTAGCACAAGAATTATTTCTTGCAGCTAAGAATGCATATTCATTGTTTTCTTCGTTTGCGGTTATTTAAACCTCGACGTTTTTAAGGGAGCCTACTCCCACATGCTTATAAGCCTTCATAAATCACAGCGAATCCAAAACATCCCCAAATTATGCTATTTCTAGCATAAATATTCTATCACATTTTTTTAAAAATACTAGTATGTATTTCTATTTTTTAATTCTTTTCTTAAATTTCTTTCAGTATCTCTTTCTTTTATTGTTTCACGCTTATCCTGAAGCTTCTTACCTCTACATAACCCGATTTCTATTTTAACTAAAGAGCCCTCAAAATAAGCCTTTAAGGCAACAAGAGTTAATCCTTCTAATTTAATTCTTGAGGCAAGCTTATCACATTCATGCTTATGAAGTAATAATTCTCTAGTTCTTAATTCATCATGATTAAAAATATTACCAAAATCATATTTTGCGATAAACATATTTAAAATATATGGTCTATTATTCCTAATAATTACATAAGCATCATTAATATTACATTTACCAGCCCTAATAGATTTTATCTCTGTTCCCTCAAGCTTAATACCCGCTTCATATCTTTCTAAAATAAAATATTCAAATGATGCCTTTTTATTAGTACATATAATCTTCATAGAAATCCTTCCTCCTACGATTTTTAATAATAAAATCAACCTTTCTTGATTTTTTATCAGATGAAAGAACAACTATCTTAATCTTATCACCTAGATGATAGGTTTTATATCCATCAGATGCAGTTAATCTACTCTCATCAAATTCAAAATAAGAATCTAAGTTTTTATATAAAACTAATCCCTCAACTCCAAAATCTAGGGTAACAAACATACCAAAATTTGTAATAGAGGTTATTGTTCCTATATATTCTTTGTCAATTTTATCAATCATATACCAGCTAAACATAAAATCCTCAACTGCTCTTTCACATTCAACTGCCTTTTTCTCACTTAAGGAATTTTGTTTTGCTATCTCACCTAATATATTACCATAATAATTAATACTTTCATCTAAATTATTAGGATGAAGTAATAATTTTTTTATCATTCTATGAGTAATTAAATCAGGATATCTTCTAATAGGAGAAGTAAAATGACAATAATACTTCATAGCTAACCCATAATGTCCTAAACATTCATCACTATATTTAGCCTTCATCATACTTCTTAATAATAAACTATTAATTATTCCATAATTAGGGTTATCCTTACAATCATCTAATAATTTTTGAATATCTTTAGGGTTAATATCTGTTTTTTTAATATTAGTATTAATATTCATATTCTTTAAGATTGTAAATGTAGTATGTAATTTATCCTGATCAGGATTTTCATGAACACGATAAATAATTGGTAAATTCATTAAATTCATATGGTAAGCAACTACTTCATTTGCTGATAGCATAAAATCTTCTATTAGCTTTTCAGCGTCATCTCTTTCTCTTTTTATTATCTCAATTGGTTTACCATTATCATCTAGTTTAAATTTATATTCATCTGCTTCAAATTCTAAAGCACCCTTACGAGTTCTAATATTTCTTAACATTTTAGATAAATCATTCATGTTAAAAAGCATATCCTTAATATCAAGATATTGATTAGTAATTTCAATATTTCCATTTAATATTTCATTAACCTTTTTATAGGTCATTCTATGAGATGACCTAATTACACCCTCACATATTTCATAATCAATAAGCTTTCCCTTAGAATCATATGTGATAAGAGAAGCTAATACTAATCTATCTACCCCTTCATTTAATGAACAAATTCCATTAGAAAGCTTTTTAGGTAGCATAGGAATCACTCTATCAGCTAAATATACTGAGGTGCCTCTTTTTAAGGCATCACTATCTAGTGAAGAGCCCTCTTTAACATAATTTGCTACATCAGCTATATATACGCCTAAATGATAATTACCAAATTCATCTATTTCTAAGGATACCGCATCATCAAAATCCTTTGAATCATCACCATCAATAGTAATAATATTAAGATTTCTAAAATCTCTTCTTCCCACCAATTCCTTTTCATCAACATAATCAGAAATATTATCTATTTCTTTTACTGTTTCAGGTGAAAATTCACTCTCAAATCCATATTCTAATGCTATTTGTAAAATATCAATACCAGTATCATCTTTATTTCCTAAAATCTTTGTAACCCTAGCAGTAATTTCAAAACCATATTCAAGGATTTCTCCTTCAACTATTTGACCATTAACTGCTCCATTTAAATTATCTAAAGATACTACTGCATTAACATTAAATGAAGGATCATTTGAGCAAATATAAGCTCTAGTTTTTTTAGAATTTATTTTTATTGAACCAATTATTTTTGTATGAGCTCTTTTTATTATTTTTTTTAGACATGCACAAGGACATTTTCCAGTTGGATATTCTAAATCTAGGCATATAAGTGCAGTATCTCCATCATAAGTAATTTCATTAGATTCACTAATATAATAATCTTTTGATTCTTTTTCTACATGAGCAAATACAGCATTTTCTTTCACTATTAATGTTGCTTCTCTCATTAATGAGTATAATCCATAGACACTTCCTAATTTTCTTTCACTTCGTAATTTCTTTAATATTGCTTCAACTTCTTTTTTAGAAGTAGATAGCTTTTTAGAAATATTTGTTCCGTCAGTCAAAGTAGCATCTGTAAAACACTCTAAAACTTCTTCTTCAGTAATACCTGTTCTTTTTATTTTATTCTTTTTCTTAATAAGCTTATATAATTCGGTATTACTACTATATTTAATTAATCCCTCATCTATCATATTATCTAATAATTCCTTCACTACATCAATGGGTTTATCTAATAGCTTAGAAATTAGATCAATAGATAAAGGAGCTTCTTTTAGTATATTTAATATATCATTTTTCATAAAAACCTCCTAAAATATCAACCTAATAAGAAAATAAAAATGAGATTTGAAACAAATCTCATTAATTACCTACATTATATTAGTATGTAACGCTACAGATGTGATTACTAGCGCAATGAACAATACAGCTAAGATTGCTGTGGCTCTTTGCATAAATAATTCAACACCACGTGTCTTTTGATTTTTAAATAATTCAGACTTGCTACCATTGAATGCATCATTGATATCATCCTTTGAGCCCTGAAGCATTACTATTATAATTAATAAAATTGCTACAATCGCAACACAAATATCTACAGCTATCATAAAGTCCCCTCCTAGGAAAAGCTTCTTTTTCATTATACAAAAAATAAATATTAAATGCAAGAAAATTTTTTTATTTTATCACTTTTAAGATAATTTGAGGTGTAATTGGCTCATTTGAATAGCTAAAAGCATCTAAAATAAGTTTTTTAACCTCATCAACATTACTATAATTAGAATATATAGTTGCAATGCTATCGTTAATATCGACTTTATCTCCAACCTTTTTATGTAAAACAACACCAACACTATGATCAATAATATCAGTAATTTTTTTTCTTCCAGCTCCTAAAATCATAGCTGCATTTCCAATTTGAAGGGCATTAATATGATTAACATAACCTTCATTATTTATACATACCTCATAGGTATATTTAGCCTTAGGAAATAATGATGGTTCTAAAATATAATTTTTATCTCCACCTTGTGCCTCAACAAGCTTAGCTAAAGTATTTAAAGCCTCTTTATTTTCTATTTGTCTTTCACATAAACTATATGCTTCTTCTAATGTTTTAGCCTTATCAGCATGTAATATTAACTGAGCTGCAATTTCAAAGCATAATTCCTTAAAATCCTTAGGTCCATTACCATTTAAGGTATTAATAGCCTCAATAACCTCTAATGAATTTCCTACTGCATAACCTAATGGTTCATCCATATTAGTTAATACTGCTGTCATTTTTTTATTACAATTTTTACCAATTTTTACCATTAATTCAGCTAATTTAGTAGCATCCTCTACATTTTTCATAAATGCACCACTACCAACCTTAACATCAAGTACAATCGCATCACTTCCTGCCGCAAGCTTCTTTGACATAATACTTGATGCGATAAGTGGAATCGATTCAACTGTTGCGGTAACATCTCTTAAGGCATAAAGCTTTTTATCTGCTGGAGCTAATACTCCAGTTTGTCCTATAACAGATATTCCAATTTTATTAACCTGATTAATAAACTCCTCATCTGATAAATAATTATTATATCCTGGTATAGCCTCAAGCTTATCTAATGTACCTCCAGTATGTCCTAATCCTCTTCCACTCATTTTAGCAAATTTAATTCCAAGTGAGGCAACAATTGGGGCAACAACTAATGTTGTTTTATCTCCAACACCACCTGTAGAATGCTTATCTACCTTAATTCCATTAATTTTAGATAAATCTAAGATATCACCACTATTTAGCATAGCCTTAGTTAATAAGGTTGTTTCTTCTTCATTCATTCCTTGAAAATAAACAGCCATTGTAAAAGCAGACATTTGATAGTCTGGTATTTCTCCATTAGTATATCCCTCAATTAAGAAGTTAATTTCTTCTTCACTAAGTGGATATCCATCTCTTTTTTTCATAATAATATCTACTGCACGCATAGATTACTCCTTATATACTACTATATATTCCTAATATAGTAACCTTTGAATTTGTTTTTTCTATATTGTTTTTTATGTTATTAAGCTTATTTACATTACTACTATTTACTGTACATTCAAAATAAAATTTATATTTACCCATTTCTGTTTTCATAGGTCTTGACATAATAGATTTTAAATTGATTTCTTCATCATGAAATTGTCTTAAAATATCATAAAGAGTACCTGGTCTGTCTTCACCGAATGATTCAATTACAATTGAGGCCTCCATATTATCATTTAATTCAATTTTTTTTCTTTCCTTAGAGATTATAAAGAATCTAGTTTCATTATTCTTACTATCAGCTACATGAGAAATATTAATATTAAAATTATTTTTTTTAGCCAAATGCATTGGAATAATTGCAGCGTATTCCTCATTTGAAGTTATTACTTTATCTAAGCTTTCCCCATTACTTTCAGTAGTAATAATATTAAAATTATTTTTTGCAATAAAATCTAAGCATTGTCCATAAGCCTTAAATTGACAATAACAATTCTTAATAGTATCAAGATTCTTACTATTTGACACAAAAGCAAAATCTATATCTAATTTTATTTGTTGTGATATCCAATAATGATTCTTTATTATTTGATCTAGCCCCTCAACAACAAAACCATCTAAGGTATTTTCAAATGGTATAATAGCTAAATCAGTTTTTTCTAAAGCATTAGCTGTTTTAATAATACTAGGATAGTATTCAATTTCATAATCAAGCTTATTATCCTCTAAAAATCTTTTTACTGCAATATCACAATAGGTACCCTTAGGTCCTAAAGTCGCTATTTTCTTCATATATAATTCCTTCATATAGTGGTATCATTTGATAATCTTTATTTTTATCAAATAAATAAACACTATTTGCTTTATTTTCCTTTATTACATAATATGAGCCATTATCTATAACTAGACAACAACCCTCCTCAATGCCAAAGGCATTAAGCGTATATTTTTTTACCTCATCGTTATAAATCATTAAATCCTCATTTTGATAATGGGGACATATATTTATATTTAAAATACCTAAGGTATTAACCATTTTATAATTATAATTATGGAAGTTATCAGTAAACATATACTTATCTCCCATAGCTACCTTACAATATAGCATCGCACCAGCAGAAGAACCAGCAAAAATCATATTATCATTTTGATGCTTAAATAATATTTTATCTAGGCCATTTAATTTGAAAAATTCAATTAAATCATCACAAGACCCGCCACCAATATATAAAATATCAGCTATATTTAATAACTCATCAAACTGATTTAAATTATGATAATTCAAATCAATAATATTACAATTAATTCCTTCCATTAGCTTATGAAACTTCACTATAGATTTTTCAATATCGCCTGCAGCAAAGGGGCAAAAAAGAAGAGTAGGATTATCTTTTTTAGTTAATTCTATTAATTTTTTTTCTATTAAATTATCAATAATATTTTTATTTTCTTTTCCACCGATTAATGCAAAAATAGCCATATTAATCTCTTTTCCTTGCTTCTAATCTATAAATAGGACCAAGCTTTGACCATTTATCCTCAAATTCTGTTGTAATATTATCAGGATATTTTTCATAATCACTATGTAAATCAAGTGAGATATGTGATAATGAAAAATTATTTTCATTAAATGATTCTATTGAAAACTCAAACAATCCTCTATTATCTGTTTTTTGAAATATTTCACCATATGGTATTAATATTTTTTTATAATTGTCTAAAAAGCTTTTAGAGGTTAATCTTCTTTTAGCATGAGCATTTTTTGGCCAAGGATCAGAAAAATTTAAATAAATTCTTGAAACCTCACCATCAGCAAAATAATTTGTTATTTCTTTAGCATCTATTACCGAAAGCTTCAAATTAGAAGGCTTATCATCCATAGCCTTTTCTAATATTCTTAATAATATAGAATCATATTTTTCTATTGCGATATAATTAATATTAGGATTTCTCTTACTTAATTCCATCATAAATTGACCTTTTCCACAGCCAATTTCAATATGAATAGGATTATCATTATTAAATAGACTTTTCCATTTTCCCTTATATAAGACTGGATTTTCAATATAATATATATTATTCTCCGCTTTTAATCTTTCTTGTGCATTTTTAATTTTTCTTAATCTCATTATTTTGTTAGTTCATAAATAGCTTTTGCATATATTTCTATAGCGGTAAAGAAATCCTCTAAGTACATATATTCATTAGCTATATGACAAACATCCTCTCTTCCTACTAGGGTTGGACCAAAGGCTACAGAATTACCTATTTCTCTTGCATAGGTACCACCACCAATTGTGAATGGTTTATTTTCATAATCATTTGTAACCTCAGAATATACATTCATCAATGTTTTAACAAGTTCTCCATTTGGATTAACATAATGGCGCTTTGATTTAGATAATTCTTTATAATTGTATCCATACTTATTAGCTATAAAAGTGACTTTATCCTCAATTAATTGTAAATGTGAATCTAAAGGAACTCTACAATTAACACCAATTTTAAAACTATTACCCTCTGTTTTGCATACTGCAAAATTACAAGTTAAATCCTTCATCTCTTCATCATATACATCAATACCAAGCTTAACTCCTCTTGTATCGTATAAGAAATATTCTGATACAAATTTAGCTAATTTAGAATTAGTATTTCTATTAATAAAATCAAATAATAAATAAGCAGCATTTACTCCATTTTCAGGACACATTGCATGAGCGGCAACACCATATATAATATAATATCCATCCTTATATTCGCCTTGATAATTATTTTCATTTAAATATGAATAAAATTCATTTTCAAGATTAACTTTTAGCTTACATTTTGCACATGATGGTACTACATTATATCGATCACCACAAATAAATTCACTAATTACACCATCAAGATTACCTACTATATCAAAGCTTAGCATTCCCTTTTCTCCAAAAATAACAGGAAATGAAGCATCAGGAGAAAAGCCTAAATGAGGTTTTTCTTCATATTCTAGGTAATGTTTTAGACATCTACTGCCACTTTCCTCATCACAGCCTGCAATTAATCTAACTCTTTTATTAGGAACAAACCCATTATCCTTTAATATTTTCATTGCGATATATGCAGAAACTAATGGTCCTTTATCATCTAGTGTGCCTCTTCCATACATTTTATCATTCTTAAATGTTAATTTAAAAGGATTACTATCCCATTCTGATTCATTAACTGGGACAACATCTAAATGAGCTAGTACACCTAATATTTCATTTCCACTACCAAATTCAATATGACCAGCATAATTATCTACATTTTTAGTAATAAAGCCATCTTCATTAGCTTTATTTAATAATATCTCTAAAGCCTTTTTAGCCTGAATGCCAAAAGGGGCATCACTATTAGGCATATATTCATCTAAAACACTTTTACAAGAAATTAAACTATCTAATAAACTAAATGCTTCTTCTTTATATTTTTCAATTTGATTTTTAATATTCATAATAACCTCCATAAAAACAAAAATAAATCAATGAATGATTTATTTTTAGCCTATTATACTTCTTTTCCTAAGCCTAATGAGATAATTTGCTTTTTAATTCCCTCTAAAGCTTCAATCTCATCCTCACCATTAGCTACAACCTCGATTGTAACTCCCGAATAAATGCCTAATGACATAACTCCCATAATTGACTTCAAATCAACTTTTTTCCTTAAAGCCTCTAGGGTAATATCAGATTTATAAAGCATTGCCTCGTTTACTAATGAGGTAGCTGGTCTTGCGTGTACTCCATTTTCATTAGTGATTCTAAAACTCTTCTTTACCATTCTATGGCCCCCTTATTTTATTTTCTTATCTAATTCTTCTTTAATTAATTTTGAATCTGTTTTAAATAAAATTTTAACACAATCTCCTGTAACAAAAACCCCAGATTCTGTCATAGACTTCAAGCCATCAAAATTAACAATATCTAAATCATTAACCTTTAATCGTAATCTACCATTTTCAACTTCAGTAGACAATAGGTTATTAACCCCACCTAAATAGTTTAATAGTTTATCAATAAAGCTAGAATCAACTCTAATTTTTTTATTCTTATTTTTTAATACTAGTATAATTACTATAGATAATAATAAAACTATAGCTAGAGCTATGCCAATTATAATCCATATATTAATAGCAGTTCTAAACATCTATTGAAGTCACCTCATATAAATAAAATTCATATATATTATAGGATTTTTTTTGTTTTTTTACAAGAATAATATTGTAAATATTATGTCAATTGCCATATTTTGTTATTTTTTTCTGCATATTCTATAATAGGGGGTGAAAAAATGGAAGATATAACAAATGGTTCATCCTGTAGCTGTAATTATATTAAGGACACTATTATGAAAATTGATAAGCTTCAAAAGGAGGCAATATTAGACGATTCACAAGCTTGTATAGGTTGTCAAAGATCCTTACTTGCTGCTACATATAATACAATTCCAGTAATATTTAGATGTTGCTCAGATGTATTTGTCGGAGATATTGGTACTACTGGTAATGTAACTAGATATTTTAGAATCGAGTCAGTCAGATGTGGTCAGTATGTCACTGTAAGATTACTTGAATTATCTAATAACACTCTTGTTGGTACTGACTATACTATGACAATTGATATAGATTGTATAAAAACTATTCAATGTCTTGAGCCTATTTCAGTAGCGGTATGTACAGGTCAAAATTAAAAAGGAGAAAACTCTCCTTTTTAAACGATGGGATATATTCCCATTTTTTTATTTAGTATAGCCAAATTCTTTAAAGAATTCATTCTTGAAATCTAATAATCTATCCTCTTTAATAGCCTCTCTAATATTTTTCATTAAATTCTTAAGGAAATATAGATTATGATAAGTTAATAATCTTTGAGCTAAAATCTCTTCAGATTTTACTAAATGATTTAAATAAGCTCTTGAATAATTCTTACATACAAAACAATCACATTTTGGATCTAATGGATTTGGATCACTATATAGTTTAGTATTCTTTACTTGGATTTTACCAATAGATGTAAATGCTGTACCATGTCGTGCATTTCTACTAGGTAACACACAATCAAACATATCAATTCCATTAATAGAACCTATAACTAAATCATCAGGAGAACCTACTCCCATTAAATATCTAGGCTTATCCTTAGGCATAATAGTGCTTAAATATTCAAGCATTTCATACATTTCCTTTTTAGATTCACCAACAGAAAGACCACCAATTGAATAGCCAGGAAAATCAATTTTTTGAAGCTCATCAAGGCAATATTTTCTTATTTCCTTATTTCCTCCACCTTGAACAATTCCAAATAAGGCTTGACTATCCTTATTTTTATGAGCATCAAAGCCTCTTTTTGCCCATCTAATAGTTCTATCAACACTATCCTTCATATATTTATCATCAGCATCAAAAGGTGGACATTCATCAAAGCTCATAATAATATCAGCACCTAAATTATTTTGAATCTCAATTGATTTTTCAGGAGATAAAAATAGTTTTTCTCCTGATTTATGATGTCTAAATTCTACACCCTCTTCAGTTATTTTTCTGATTTTAGATAAAGAAAATACTTGAAAACCACCACTATCAGTTAGTAATGCTCCATCCCATTTCATAAAGCCTCTAATACCACCAAAATCACGAATCAATTTATCTCCTGGTTGAAGCCATAAATGATAAGTATTACCTAAAATTAAACCATCAGATACCTCCATAATCTCAGAAGGAATTAATGTTTTTACATTAGCTTTAGTACCAACTGGCATAAAAATTGGGGTTTCAAAATCACCATGTGGCGTATGTAAGATTCCGTATCTTGCCCCTGTTTGCTTACAAACATGCTTAAGCTCATACCATACTGGATGCATTATGATACCCTCTTTACGCTTTCAATAACTACATCGATACTTGGTCTATCCTGAGCTAAAGTTTTAACATTTGCGATTTTATCAACAACATCAAGTCCCTCTAAAACAACACCAAAGGCTGCATATTCTCCATCTAAATGTGGAGCATCCTCATGCATAATAAAAAATTGAGATGAGGCACTATTAGGAATAAAGGTTCTAGCCATAGAAATAACACCCTTAGTATGCATAAGCTCATTATTTACACCATTAGATAAAAATTCTCCCTTTATTTTTCTAGATGATCCTCCCATACCAGTGCCCTTAGGGTCACCACCTTGAATCATAAAGCCCTTAATAACTCTATGAAATATTATTCCATCATAAAAATTATTATCAACTAGTCCTAAGAAATTTTCAACAGTAATAGGAGCTACACTTGGAAATAATTCAATAATCATTGAACCAAACTCCTTAACCTTCATTTCAACCTTTGGATTATTATCATTTAAAAATTCAGTATATTTTTTCATAGTATCCTCCATTATTTAATAAACATTGCATCTCCAAATGAGAAAAAACGATATTTTTCTTCTACAGCCTTTTTATAGCTATCTAATATAAATTCTCTTCCTGCAAAAGCACTAACTAGCATAATTAAAGTAGATTTTGGCAAATGAAAATTAGTAATTTGAGCAGAAACCACCTTAAATTCATAGCCAGGATAAATAAAAATAGAAGTATTTTGACAACAAGCCTTAAAGCCATTATCATAAGCACTTTCTAAGGTTCTAGTTGATGTAGTCCCAACAGAAACAATTCTCTTATGATTTTTTATTGCTAAATTTAATCTATTTGCAGCATCTTCACTAATCTCATAATACTCAGAGTGCATTACATGATTAGTTAAATCCTCCTCCTCAACTGGCCTAAAGGTACCTAACCCTACATGAAGAGTTACATAAATAAGCTCAACACCCTTATTTTTAATTTTTTCTAAAAGTTCAGGAGTAAAATGAAGACCTGCAGTAGGAGCTGCGGCACTACCTAATTTTTTAGCATAAACAGTTTGATATCTATCCTTATCATTAAGCTTTTCATGAATATAAGGAGGTAAAGGCATTTCTCCAAGCTTATCTAATATTTCAACTAAAATACCTTCATAAATTAGTTTAAATTCACAAATACCCATATCCTCTTTTTTTATACATTGAGCCTTTAATATCCCATCACCAAATGTAATAATAGACCCAATTTTTACCCTTCTTTGGGGTTTAGCAAGAGTTTGCCATACATTATCCCCTAAATCCTTAAGAAGTAAAATCTCAATAACTGCATTAGTATCTTCTTTATGCCCGATTAATCTAGCAGGAATAACCTTAGTATCATTTAATACTAAAACATCATTACTATCTAAATAATCCACAATATCAGAAAACTTTTTATGCTCTATTGTTTTATTTTTTCTATCTAATACCATCAATCTAGACTCACTTCTATTAATAAGTGGAGTCTGAGCTATAAGCTCTTCTGGCAAATAATAATCATAATCACTAGTCTTTATCATTCAAATAAACCTCTATAATATTGAATACCTAAAGCATCATATGCTTTTTTAGTCGCAATTCTACCACGATTACTACGCTTAATATAGCCCTCCTGAAGCAAATATGGCTCATATACATCCTCAATAGTAGCTACATCCTCGGAAATAGTTGCAGCAAGTGACTCAACACCAACAGGGCCACCCTTAAAGGTATTAATGATTGCCTTTAAATAATGATAATCATTATAATCAAGACCATTATTATCAATACCTAATTTACTTAAAGCTTCTTTACAAATATCTAAAGAAATAACACCATTATTCTTTACATCAGCAAAATCTCTAACACGTCTAAATAATCTATTCGCAATACGTGGAGTACCTCTACTACGCTTTGCAAGCTCTAATGAAGCCTCATCATCAATTTTAGTTTCATAAACACTTGCAGTTCTATTAACTATAAGCTTAAGCTCCTCAATAGTATAATATTGAAGCCTTAAAATAACTCCAAATCTATCTCTTAATGGAGCAGATAAATCACCAAATCTAGTAGTAGCACCCACTAAAGTAAAAGGAGGCAAGTCAATTCTAATACTTCTAGTTTGGCTATCCTTACCAACCATAATATCTAAAACATAATCCTCCATTGCACTATACAATACCTCTTCAACAAATCTTGGCAAACGATGTATTTCATCAATAAATAATACATCCCCCTCATTAAGTGTTGATAAAACTGCAGCTAAATCTCCACTTTTTTCAACAGAAGGACCAGAGATCACTTTTAAATTAACTCCTAATTCATTTGCGATGATTTGAGCAAGAGTAGTTTTACCAAGTCCTGGAGGACCATATAAAAGGCAATGATCTAAAGCTTCATTTCTTTTTTTACAGGCTTCAATATAAACTGATAGCATTTCCTTAGATTCACTTTGTCCAATATATTCTTTAATAAGCTGAGGACGAAGTGAAAGACTAGAATCATCATCACTTGGTAATTGATTGGGATCTACTATTCTATTTTCTTCATCTACAGTTTTATTTTCTTCCATATCCTCACCTACTTAACAATCATCTTAAGTGCTTCTTTGACTAAAATACCAACCTCTAAAGACTTATCTAGCTTAGGTAAAACCTTTTGAATTTCTTTTTTACTATAGCCTAAGGCAATTAAAGCTTCTTCAACATCTAACATCTTACCATCACTCTTGACTTCCTCTTCACTAGCCTCAAAGGCAATTTTTCCTTTTAAATCAAGAATAATTTGCTGAGAAGCTTTAGCTCCTATACCAGGAAATTTCTTCAAATAGGCATCATTTCTATTCTCAATCGCATTAACAATTTCTTTGACAGTACCAGTAGCTAAAATAGATAAAGCACTCTTAGGCCCAATGCCACTAACAGAAATAAGCTTTAAAAATAAATCCTTTTCCTCTTCTGTCATAAAACCATATAAATCTATAATATCTTCTCTAACATATTGATGAGTAAAAACCTTATAATCTTGATTAAGCTTATAATTATAAGGATTTGGAACAATAATTAAATACCCAATCCCATTATTCTCACAAATAATAAATTTAGGAGAAATCTTTGTAATTTTACCAATAATATATCCATACATAATCTAAACCACCTATCGAATTATAGCATAAATTCTCATAAAAGAAAAGACGAAAGAAACTCAATTATCTTCCGCCATATCTCTTTTTTGGAGGTAAAATCCCCGGATAACATCTATTTGATAAAATCGGGGTATTATTCATATTATTTTTTTCATCAAAGGTACTAATTTTTTCTTCATTTTTCTCAAAAATATTTTTTTTATTCTCTAAATTTAAATCTTTATCAATACTATTTTCATTAGTATCAAGCTTATCCTCAATCACTCTATAAAAATCCTCAACTAATATTTCAGAGCTATCTAATATTTGATTACACTCATTAGAAATAATAGGAATTCTTACCTTCATGCCAAAAGTCAAATCTCTAATATTTGTAATATGAGGATTATATTCTTTTAATTCTTCAATACTAATATGATAGTAATCTAAAATATCATAAATACTTTCATTATTTTTAACAATATGTTCAATCAAAATATCACCAAGATATTATATGCTAGTTAATATAAATAATGATTTATTACTATCATAAATAACACTAAAACCACAAATATCACCTAATATCTCCATACTTCTAACAGATGGAAAGCTTATATGAGTAATATCTCTTAGATACCAATAATCCTTAGCTTCTTTTACTACTAAAGTTTTAATAATGATTCTACCATTACTATTCAAATGCCTCTTAAGATTAATTAATAATCCTTTTAAATCTGAAATATGCTCAAAAACCTCAATTAAAATAATAGTATCAATTTCATATGGAATATCAATATTATAATAATATAAATCATAATAAAAAGCTTTATAACCATTATTATTTAAAATATCACTCAATGCATGAATTTTACCACAACCATAATCTAATATTCTATTCCCATAAATATATCCTTTAATATTTTCATAAATATTATTCATATAAACTAAATACTTATCATCACAAATATGTTTATTATATCTATCTAGTTCTTCTTCTTTTGTAGGTATTTTCTTTTTTCTTAAATAACCACAATTTAAACATAAATAAAACTCTTTATTATCATATACCTTATTTATCATTTCAAAATCACAAAAACATTTCATATAAATTCCCTTTTTCTTTACTAAAATCTTATTTAATTATATAATATAATTGATTATTATTGCAAGGAGGTAGCACTATGAGTCAATATCTGAACTCAATAAAAGATATTTTAAATAATCTCATTTCAACTATTGATAAATATTCTAGCTATGATAGTAATGCTATACTTCCTAAAATAACTATAGAAGAAATAAAAAAAGAAATAGAAAACATTGAAAAATCCTCAATAAAGCTTACAAATAATCTAAATAAATCTACAAATTCATTAATAAAAGAAGCTAATTCTAATAAAAAAAGATTCCATCAAGTAGTTTTAGAAAAAGAAAAAGAAATAAAAGAATTAGAGGATTTAGAAAAAATAAATATTTCTAAATCAGAAATAGAAAAAGATCAAAGAATTAAACTTTTAAATGAAAAGCTTGAACATGATAAAAAAGAAGCAATAAAACAAATTGAAGAAAATAAGAATAGCTCTAAAGAAACAAATAAATATTTCTTAAATGATTATAGAGAAACAGAAAAAAGATTAGCATTTAAAAATCAATCCTCAAAGGATTATTATAATAATTGTATAAAAAAATATAATAATAGATTAGAAAATGAACTTAAAAATATTGATAAAGCCTATTCAAGATTATATATAAATTACGATAATGATACTAAAGCATTAATAACTAAATATAATCGATTAATTGAGGATTACAATAATCAATATAAAAAGCTTCAAAAAGATAAATTAGATTATATTACAGCTTTAAACATCGAAAGTAAGGAATCAACAATCAATCTAAATAATGAAATCAGACCCTTATTTGATACAAAAAATAAAAATATTGAAGAAAGACGTGCAATATATTCAAAGGAACAAAACACCTCAAATATTGAAAAAGAGAATAAAAGACATGATCTTCATAATGAATCTAATAGAATAACAAAGGAATTCATTGTCAATGTAAAGGCTATAGATTCTAAAATAGAAGAATATAAAAAAGAATATGAGAATAATAGAGAAAGTAAAATAAACACTACTCTATATACAATATTAGAGGATCATAAAAGACTACAATTTGAAGTATCTGAACTAATTAATCAAAATGATTCTTTAGAAACAAAAAAATTAATCACTTTAAAATATAAATTATTTTCAAAAAGAAAAGAAAAGCTTGAAGCTAAGCTTGATAATGAACTAAGAATTCTAGAAGTAAGCTTTCTAAAAACATTAGAATCTGAATTTCTAGAGAAAAAAAGATTAGAATTCGAAAAAAATACAATTATAAAAAAATTAATTGAAGAAGAAAATACATTAGTAAAGCAATATCAAGAATTTAATAATAAATATGAAGCAAATTTAAGATATGATGAAGGAAAATATAAAATAACTTATGACATTAACTCTTCTTCTATAAAACATTCTCATAATATAGAACAAATAAAAAAGAAAAGAGAAAAAAATATTAGATTAGCTGAGTTTGATATAGAGCTTCAAAAAATTAGTTATAAAATCAAAATGACTGAGGCTAATTTAAAAATAACAAAGGAGCTTAATTCTCTTATTCATGAATACGAAGACAAGGTCTATCAAAAGAAAAAAAGCTTCAATACAGTTTTTACAATGCTTGAAATTGAGCGTCATAAAACTTTAAGTGAGTACAATGATAATTTATATAAGCTAAAGCTTAATGAAGCAAAGGAAGAATTTAGATTTAATGGAAATCTTTCTGATTTAAAAAATAAAATATTTGAAAAAGATATCAATAATGAATTAGAAATAAATGAAAAATATGTAGATATAGAAATATTATCACATAATAATGAACATGATAAAAACAAATTAAACTCAGAAATAGTAATAATGAATACCAAAAGAAAAAACTTCAGTTATTTAGAAGAATATAAGCTATTACTTCAAAATGAACTATTTAATTTAGATTTTAAACATGTCCAAATAGAAACTACTAATTATTATTTATTTCTAAAGCTAATGTGTTCTTCTATTTTTTCAATAATAGAGATAGTAGATAAATCAATTGAAGCTAAAAAAGAAATAATTACTGAATTAAGAAATTTCTTTATTTCCTTAGAAATTTGTATTATTGATTATGTAAAAAGCATAATGAAATGTTATAAAGATAATATAAAAGCTATTATTGAAGATAATAGAAAAAATCTTGAGAATTTATATTTCAATCAAAAAAGAGAAAAGCTTAAATTAAAATATGATAATGATATAATTATACAAAAAAATAATATCATTTCTAATAAAAATAAAGCGGATCTTCTTTCCGATGATAATACAGAACATAATAAAAAGCTTTATGCACTCAAAAGTAAATACAATAAAACAAAATCAATATTAGAAAGATGGCATATTCAAAAAGATATCAATGCTATCACAAATATAATAAATAGAAATGATAGAAAAATAAAAAACTATAAAACAAATATTCAAAAAATTCAAAAAGAAATTGAAAAAATAAAGAATAATTATTTATATGCTAAAAATAGAATTAATAAAACCATAGATAAAGAATTAAAATCATATAAAACTTTATTAGAGGATATTATAGAAATTAATTCTAATCTATTAACAAATATTAATTCAGTATTAAATGAACCTTATGATAGTACAGATTATGTTGATTATTTTTCTAATCTAGAAACTAAAATTTCTAATGTAATTAATAATTTAGATAAATCACTATCTTCAATTTACAATGTAATAAATGATTTTAAGCTTAAAAGATATTTAGAATTAGAAAAAAAGAATATTACATTAAAAAAGAATTTAAGACATAATGAGCATGCCACCTCAATTGAAATAAGAGAAAAGGAATATAACTTTGATAAAAAGTATAAAGAACTATTTAGAAATTGCAAAAATGAAATAAATAATTGCAAAAAGAACAATCTTATTTCAAAAATGAAATCTAAAGAAGAAATTCAAAATCTAAGAAATGAGCATGACAAGGCTACAAAAATATTACAACAAGAGAATAAAAATCTAGGTGCTAATTTATATTTATCATTATATGCAGTATTAGAAAATATAAAAGCTATTGAATTAGATTATCATATGTCAATTGGAGATTGTAAGAATAAAATATATCAAAAATCATTTAAAGATGAATTAAAAGAAAAAGAAAATATTCTTACAATTAAAACAAATGATATCAAAAAACTAGAAGAAAAAAGACTTTATCTATATGAAGAGAATAAAAAGGCAGACATAAGGGGTTATATCACTCAAGAAACTCAAGGAATCAAACAAGAAATATTAGATTATCATAATTTAAAAGAAAAATATAAAAATCAAAATACAGAAAATTATACATCATATAAAACTAATATTTCAGATGCTGAAATGACAATAGCCTTTAATAAGAAAAATCTTAATAAAAGCATAAAATCATTAGATAATGAGCTAAGACTATTAATAAAGGCTGAAAATAAAAAGCATAAAATCCAATTGAAAAAAATTGATAAATCAGTTAGAAAAAAGAAATATTTTACTAGTTAAAATAGGTAGAACCATCTAATGGTCCTACCTATTATTTTTTATTATTTTGTTTTCTTTCTTAACCAAGTTGGAAGACTTGATTCTTTTGTAGAAGAATTACTTGAAAAACTTGATTGTCTTTCCTTAAGCTTTTCTTCTTCTCTTCTTTTAGCTTCTTCTTCCTTTTGACGTCTTCTTTCTTCTTTTTTTGACATTCCAGTAGAAAATACATCATTTAGATGATTATCCTTATCATATTCCCCATCTTCCTTATCAGGTAAATAATTCAAATTGATACTTTCCTCTGAAATATTTTTAAATATAGAATCAGCTAAATCATCAACACCATAATTCTTAGCCTTTAATTCAAATCCAGTAGCTACAACAGTAATAACAATTTCATCACCAAGATCACTATTAATTGCAGTACCACAAATAATATTAAGATCCTTACTACAATTATTTCTAATTTCTGCTAAGGCACTTTCATATTCCTTTAATGCCAAATTCTCTGATGCCGTAATATTTACAATCGCATCTGTAGCGCCATCAACTGTAACCTCAAGTAATCTCGAATGAATTGCTAGTCTTGCTGCCTCAATAGCTCTATTAGGTCCCTTTGCAGAACCAATACCTAATAACGCAGTACCCTTATTTTGCATAACTGATTTAATATCAGCAAAATCTAGATTTATAGTTCCTGGAATTGTAATAATTTCTGAAACACCTTGTACAGCTTTACGTAATACAGTATCTGCTTCTCTAAAAGCATCAAGCATTGTAGTATGACAATCAACAGTAGCCAATAATCTTTCATTTGGAACTACAATTACAGTATCCGAATACTTTCTCATTTCTTCAAGCCCATGGAATGCATTTTGAGCACGAATTGGTCCTTCAAAAGCAAATGGCTTTGTACAAATACCGATAGTTAAGCATCCATGTTCTCTTGCGATTCTCGCAATAACAGGTGCAGCACCAGTACCAGTACCTCCACCCATACCACAGGTAATAAATACCATTTGTGCATCCTCTATCATTTCATGGATATCATCCTCACTTTCAATTGCAGCTGCTCTACCAACCTCTGGATTAGCGCCAGCTCCCTGACCGTGAGTTTTTGTCTTACCAATTAATAATTTATTTGGCGCTTTTGAAACCTTTAAGTCTTGCGCATCAGTATTAACTGCAAAGAATTCTACTCCATGTACATCATTATCTATCATATGATCAATTGCATTTTTACCAGCACCACCAACACCAATAACCTTTATTTTTGTCTTGGCAGCCTCTAATGTGTCTAGTTCATCAAATATCATTTTCCTCTACCTCTTTTTCCCAAATTACCATTGATATACCCTTGCAATTAATTTTACCTTAAAACGCTTCCTTTTTCAACAAAATATCAAACATTTTATTAAATAAAAAATATCATAATTAATATAATTAATTTATAACCTCAATCTCTCTAACTAGTGAAATCCCAAGCTCAAGTCTTGATCTTGTTTCAATTAATTCTATAAGGCTAATAATATCCTTAGCACTGGCATTTCCTATATTAATAATAAAATTAGAATGCTTTTGACTTACTGCAGCTCCCCCAATTTGAAATCCTCTAAGCCCTAAAGCATCAACTATCTTCCAGCTTGGAATTAATGGATTATTTTTAAATACTGAACCCATACTTTTACTTTTAACAGGCTGTGATTCCATTCTTCTTTTTAACTTCAAATTTACTATATTCTTAGTGTTTTCATGTCTAATATGAAATCTAGCACTAATTATTATCCCTTTAATATATTTAAAAATACTTCTTCTATATCCAAAGGCACAATTTTTATTATTAATTCTAATTATTTCTCCAGACGTATTAATATAATCAACTGAAATTAAAGAATCACTAATAGAGTCCTTATAGCTACCACTATTATTATAAATAGCACCACCTAATAGCCCTGGAATACCAACAAGACAAGATAAATCTCCAATCTCATTATTCATTAAATCAATAGCTAATTTATTAGATGGATAAAAAGCAGATACCTCAATAGTATTATCATTTTCAAATTTATAATAATAATCTAAGTCTCTTAAAGAAAATACTATTCCTTTATATTCATTATCTGATGCTAAAATATTACTGCCATTACCTAAAATAATATATTCTAAATTATTATCATTAACAAATTTATAAGCCTTAATTAAGGAAGCAACACTATTTGGAATATATAAATATAAAATATCTGCTCCAACAGAAATTGTAGTTAATTCCTTAAAACTAGATTTTTTTACTTCTCCTAAACAATTTTCATTTACAAAATCAACAAACATCATTTTTTATTATCTCCCTTATCATGTCAATTGAATTATTAGTAATATTTCTTTGTTTATTCATAATTCTATAATAATTATTACTATCCATAATATATTTAAGCTTATCAAATAACACCCTAATATCTTCATTTTCATCAAATAATAAGCATAAACCTAAATTCTCAAAATATTTAGCATTTAGAACTTGATGATTATCCTTTGTATTTTTTGAAGGAATAGTAATAAAAGGTTTATTTATATAAATTAACTCAGAAATTGTAATAGCCCCAGCTCTAGAAATAACCACTTTAGCCTCATTCATCAAGCTATAAATATTATTAGAATAATCTATTATATTATCAAAATATTGATAATATTCTTTATAATATTTTCCTGCAATCAATAAAACCTTATATTTATCCTTTAGCTTTAGAGCTATTTCACATAAAGGTCTACTACCTAACGAACCACCTATAATTAATATATCATATTTAATTTTTGATATTTCATATTTGATTTTAAGAGGTACTCCACTAACAATCATTTTATTTTTCATATTTTTTATTTCATATCCTAAAAATAATTTTTTGCAAAAAGGATAAAATATCCTATTTGTTCTACCAATAATTATATTCGGTTCAAATAAAAAAATTGGTATTTTGTGAATTAATGAAAATAATAATACTGGTAATGCTACAAAACCTCCAGTAGAAAATACAAAATCTATTTTTTTATTTATTAATTCTTTTTTTATTTTCTTTATTCCCTTAAAAATATATATTAATTTATTACTATAATTGTCAATTCCTAAAAAATTAATTTTCTTTTCATTAGATATTCTTTCTTCTAAACTATTCTTAGTACCAATATATAAATAATCATTATCATTTTCAATCATATTAATAATAGGAATAATATGTCCTCCAGTTTTACCTCCTGTATAAATATGCATATAATCACCAATTAAATATATTAATACTAAATAATAAATATGAAAAGGTGAACAAATTAATGTTCACCTAATTAAATATCTAGTTCTAATAGTACTGGGCAATGATCAGAACCCATTACATCAGTTAATATATCAGCATTTACTACATTTTTCATTAAACTATTTGAAATAATGAAATAATCAATTCTCCATCCAATATTTTTCATTCTAGATGAAAAACGATAGCTCCACCATGAATATTTAATCATAGTGGGATGAATAAATCTAAAAGTATCAATAAATCCTTCATTTAATAATAAAGAAAGCTTAGTTCTTTCTTCAATTGTATATCCAGCATTTCTTTCATTAGCATATGGATTTTTTATATCAATCATCTGATGAGCTACATTTAAATCACCACAATAAATTACAGGCTTAATTTTATCTAGTGATTTTAAATATTCCCTCATTTTATCTTCAAATTCCATTCTATAATCTAATCTTTTTAATTCCTCTTGACTATTTGGTACATAACAAGTAACTAAAAAATATTTTTCATATTCTAAGGTGATAATTCTTCCCTCGTCATTATATTCTCCATTCATACCATAATATACATTAATAGGCTTATGCTTTGTATATATTAGAGTACCACTATATCCCTTTTTTATAGCACTATTCATATACGAATAATATCCATTCATAGTAATATCTAATTGTCCTTCCTGCATTTTAGTTTCTTGAATACAAAAGAAATCAGCATCTATACCATAAAAAAACTCATCAAAATTTTTTTGTTTAATTGCGCGAAGTCCATTTACATTAAAGCTAATAAATCTCATATATATACCTCAACTTTATAACTAATTAATGTAATTATACCATAGTTTTTATTTTAATATAGACATTTTTAGACAAAAAAAGAAGGAATATTTATTCCTCCTTATGTTCCTTTTCATATTTTTCAACCTCTTCATCAGTCGCATCTCTAATAGCTACTAATACCGAGTCAATCATTCTATTTTTAACCTTATGAATTGTAAATGATATCATTTTTTGATAATCATCATATTCATCAGTTTCTTCATTAAGCATCGCATATCTTGCTAAATATTCCATTGTAAAACCAACCTCAGGTAAACTTTCACATTTAGCAAATAACCAACCAGATAGCTTACTAGGTACATCCTCTGGTACATCACTTACATTTAATTTTTCAAATAAATCATCAACGAAGATTTCACCATCTACAATATAGCTTCCATCATCCTGCTTAACAAATTGAATATCATTATCTCCTGGAATATCATACTCATCATATATTTCTCCAACAAGCTCCTCTAATGCATCCTCCATAGTAACAAGACCAATAACCTCACCATATTCACCACTTACAATAGCGATATGAGTTTTAGAGGTTTGAAGATCCTCGATTAATGCATCTACCTTCATGGCAGCAGATACGAATTTAACAGGCTTTAATAGTCTTTTCCAACTCATTCTTGGATTTTTAACATAAGCTGGAAAGAAATCTCTTTCATATAGAATACCTACAATATGATCTTTATCATTCTTATATACAGGAATTCTTGAATAAGCATTATCAAGCATAAATTCCTTAACTTCATCTAAAGTAGCTGAATAAGATAATGCTTCCATTTTTATTCTTGGAATCATTATATCCTCTACCGATCTATCATTAAGATCAAATACCTTATGAATGATTTCTGCCTCATCCTTTTCAATAGCGCCATTATCTTCCATCTCATCAATTAAAACCTCAAGCTGAGATTCATCCATTCCATTTTCAACTTCCTTATTTCTAGAAATTAGTTTTTTAATTCCCATAAATAATAAAACGAAAGGATAAAATATTAATGATAAAACATAAATAATCCAGCTAACCTTCATACATACACTTTCTGGATGAGTTTTACCTACCATTTTAGGTATAATTTCTCCAAAAATCAATAATACAATAGTAATTATCAATGTAGAAGCAAGCTCTACAAATTCATGAAATATTACTAATTGAATAAAGAAGGTTAACGATATTGTTGATAAAGCTGTATTAACTAAATTATTGCCTATCAATAATGTAGTTAATGTCTTTTCAAAATTATCAGATAATTCTAATGCTTTTTTAGCTCCTGGTTTTCTTTTTTCCATTTCAACTGTAAGCTTAGATTTATTTACACTTGAATAAGCAGTTTCACTCATAGAGAAAAAAGCTGATAACGCTATTAAAGCTATCATAGAGATAAATAGCCATACATTGAAATTAATCGATGCGGGCTCAGTTGTTAAAATACACGATTGTATGTCCAATTTGCTACGCTCCTATTTTTTAAGCTCTACTTGAATATTTACCAGTATCAGTAGAAATAATAATTTCTTCTCCCTGATTAATAAACATTGGCACCTTTACAAGCAGACCAGTTTCCACTATTGCATCCTTTAATGCATTTGTTTTTGTATCACCCTTTATTGCGGGTTCACATTCAGTAACAGTAAGAGTAACCTTATCAGGTAGGATAATACCAAGTATTTCCTCACCATATCTTTCAATATTCACAATTTGGTTTTCTCTTAAGAATTTACGCTCATATTCAACAATAGAATATGGTATTTCTATTTGTTCATAAGTTTCTGTATTCATAAATACTAAAAAATCCTGTGAATCATAAAGGTATTGCATTTCTTCCTTTTCAATATCTGCAAGTTCAACTTTCTCTGAAGAATTGAAGGTATAATCTATTACAGCACCACTTCTAATATCACGAAGCTTAGTTCTAACAAAAGCACTACCCTTTCCAGGCTTCACATGCATAAATTCCATAATCTTATAAATCTTACCATCATAAAGAATAGTCATTCCATTTTTAAAATCATTACTAGATACCATATTACACTCCCTTTTTGTATTATGATATGATATTATACTACAACGAATTTAATTTTTCAAATTTTTTTATTTGTTATTTAATATATAATTTACTGCATCTAAATAACTATCCTTTTGACGTCCCGAAAATGTTATATCACAAACATCTCTAATATAATTTATTCTTCTAAAATCCTCACGTTCATCAACATGAGATAAATGTACCTCTACTTTTATTCCTCGAAACATTTCTAATGCATCTCTTATTGCTACACTAGTATGAGTATAAGCTGCAGGATTAATAATTATTGCATCATAATTATTAATAGCTTTTTGAATTTCAGTAACTATATCTCCCTCATAATTAGATTGATAAAAATTCAATTCTAAAGAAGAAGAATTTTCAAGCAAATAATTATTTATTTCATCAAGAGTTAAAGCTCCATAATGCTCTTTAGGTCTATAGCCTAGCATATTTAAATTGGGTCCATTTATAACTAATACCTTCATTTTAGTTCCTCCAAAATTTGAGAAATTGATTCATCTAAATTAATATTTTCAATTGTAATATCTTGAAAATATTCATATAAGGCCTTTCTTTCGGCATATAATGTAGAAATTGATTTAGTTTTAAGTAAAGGTCTAATATCCTCTGTACCATAAACTCTATTTTCCAATATTTCTACTGGCACCTTCAAATAAATACATTTACCTTTTTTCATTATTTCTTTATGAAGCTTATTCTTTATTATTCCTCCACCTGTAGAAATAACTACATTATCTAAATTACTTAATTCCTTTAGAGTGTTAGTTTCTAACGCTCTAAAATATTCTTCTCCATAAAAATTAAATATTTCATCAATGAACATACATGCTTTTTTTTCTATATATTCATCCATATCAATAAATTGATAATTAAGTACTTGACTTAATTTTTTACCTAATTCAGATTTACCAGCACCAGGCATTCCTATCAAATAGATAATCATTTATTATACCATTCCTTTATATCTGATAATATATTATTAAATAAATCATTATAATTTATACTAGCATCATAGAAATTAGAATTCATTTGATTTTTAAACCAGGTTTCTTGTCTTTTAGCTAAATGTCTAGTATTTTTCTTTATTTCTTCTATTGCTGTTGTAAGAGTAATTAAATTATTAAAATAAGGAATAAATTCCTGATATCCTATTGCGTGAGGATAAATACCCTTATCAAATAGTGATTTCACCTCATCTAATAAACCTTCATTAAGCATAATATCAACTCTTTGATTAATTCTTTCATAAAGCTTTTCTCTATCCATAGATAAATAAACAATAAAATAATCATAAAGAGGTGTTTTTTTATTATCAAAGCTATGAATAGATTTATTAGTTTCTTCTAATACCTCTAAAGCTCTCAATACTCTTTTTCTATTATTAGGGTGTAGCTTAGTTTTATCAATAAAAGGATCTCTTTCAAGTAATAATGAATATAATTCTAGATTAGAATAGGCTTCATATTTTTTAGAATAATCTAAACTTCTTTTTGATGCTTCAAATTCATAGTCAAATAATACACTTTGAATATATAAGCCAGTACCTCCACAAATTAGTGAAAGATCACTACTATCAATTATTTTTCTAGCATCAGCTTGAAAATCAGCAACACTATAGGTATCATTAGGTTCTCTAATATCAATTAAATAATGCTTTACTTCTTTTTGTTCTTCCTTTGTAGGCTTCGCACTACCTATATCTAACCCTTTATATACTGCAACACTATCACCACTAATTATTGAGGTGTTTAATGCTTTAGCTAAATCTATAGAAAGCTTAGTTTTCCCTACTGCAGTAGGACCTACAACTACTATAACCTTTTTCATTTAGTTTGAATCCTTTCAAACATTTTTTCTAAATCCTTTTGTGATAACTCAATAATAGTAGGTCTACCATGAGGACAGGTAAAAGGATTTTTACAGGTATCTAAATTTTTCATTAATGAATCTATTTCAATTCTAGATAATTGATGATTAGCCTTAATTGATGCTTTACAGCTTATTTGCTTTGCGATATTATCTCTAAAATGAATTATATCTATTTTTTTATTATTAATTAATAATGATAATATTTCATAAACTAATGAATCTACTTCATCTAGCTTAGCCCATAAAGGGATTTCTCTAATAACGTAATCATTATTACCAAGAGATTCTAATCTAAAGCCTATTTTCAAAAATTCATCAATATTAGAGTCTATATATAATGCTTCTTCCTTTGTAAAATGAATTGATATAGGAATTAATAGCTCTGTAGTAGGTTGATTAGGGTTACCTAATAGCTCATAATATTTTTCATAATTATATCTTTCCTGAGCAGCATGCTGATCAACTAAATAAATGCTATAAATACCTTGAAATATTAAATAAGTTCCAAAAATAGTACCTACATATTCCATATGTGGAAAATGAGATTCAATTGGTTTTGGTATCTGTTCTATTTTTGTTTCAATCAATTTATTTTCCATAGAGGTTTTTATTTTTTCATTAGTAATTACTGTTTTTTCTTCTTTATCATTAGAAATATATTCAGTAGTATTTTCATTTAAAGAATATATATTATCAAATATAGTTTGTTTTAAATAGGATTCTTTTTTATTTATTTCTCTTTCAGGAATATGAGTAGTACTCATTAAGGCTTTTATTATCTCATCCTTAAGTCTCATACATAGTTCTTCCTCATTTGAAATTTTTATTTCTGTTTTAGTAGGATGAACATTAACATCAACTAGTAATGGATCAATATCAAAATATAATATTACAATTGGATATTTTCCTATTGGTAAATAAGTATGAAATCCATCGACTACAGCATTAGTAATATTATAATTTTTTACATATCTACCATTACAAATCATTGTAATTTCTAATTTATTAGAACGATAGATACTAGGCTTAACTAAAACTAAATGAGTTTTATAACCATCTGCAATATAACTACTTTCTATTACATTTTTAGCTGCCTCTACTCCATAAATTTCTCCAATTAGAGTTTTATAGGAGTTAGAACCTGTAGTTTGAAATATAAGTTTATCATCATGATAAACACTAAACCTTAAGGAAGGCTTAGACATAGAAATTCTATCAATATAAAACATAATACTTGCAAGCTCACTTTTAGCTGATTTCATGTATTTTAATCTTGCAGGAGTATTAAAAAATAGTCCTTTAACTATAACTGAGGTACCCTTATTAGAGTGAGTAACTTCTGATTCTATTTTACTTCCAGCTTTATAAGTGCAGCTATATCCCTTAACACCATCAACACTAGAAGTAATGGTCATAGTTGAGACACTTGCGATAGAAGCAATCGCCTCACCTCTAAAGCCTAAGGTTAATATTCTTAATAAATCATATTCATTTTTTATTTTTGAAGTAGCATGAGGAATAAATGCCATCAATACATCATCCTCATCCATTCCATCTCCATCATCAACGATATTAATATAATCTAAGCCACCATTTTTTAAATAAATAGTTATAGATTTACTATTCGCATCTATTGAGTTTTCAACTAATTCCTTAACAACACTAGAAGGACGCTCTACAACCTCTCCAGCCGCTATTAGATTAGCTAAAGAAGTACTCATTTTTTCTATCTTACCCATTATTCTAGCTCCTTTAGCTCATATAGTAGATTTAAAGCCTCTAGTGGCGACATTCTATTTATATCAACTGAATCTAATCTTTTCTTGATAAGTTCAGCCTTTGTTTCCTTTTTAACCTCTTCTTTATTATCATATTCCTCAAAATTAAATAAATCTAAAGTAATACCTCTATCTGATTTATTATCCTCTTCTAATATTTTAAGAATTTGTTTACTTCTTTCAATTAAAGATTTAGGTAATCCTGCTAAAGAGGCAACATTAATGCCATAGCTTTTATCAGTTGCTCCATCAATAACCTTATGCAAAAATGATACTCCATTTTCAGTTTCTAATGCTTCAACATGAACATTCTTTAACCTTTTTAATTTTGATTCTAATTGAGTTAATTCATGGTAATGAGTAGAAAATAAAGTAACACAGCCTACTCTTTCATGTAAATATTCTAAAATAGCTTGAGCTAATGCCATACCATCAAAGGTGGCAGTACCTCTACCAATTTCATCAAATAAAACTAAACTATTTTTTGTAGCATTTGTAATAGCATAATTAGCCTCAACCATTTCAACCATAAAAGTAGATTGACCTGATACTAGATCATCTGATGCTCCAATTCTTGTAAAAATAGAATCAAAAATCATCAAATCAGCACTTTTAGCTGGAACAAAAGAACCCATTTGTGCCATTACAATTATACAAGCAAGCATTCTCATATAAGTTGATTTACCACTCATATTAGGGCCTGTTATTAACATCATATTATATCTATTAATAACTACATCATTAACAATATAATTACCCTTCATAAGAGTTTCTAATACTGGATGTCTTCCATCTACAATATTTACTTCTCTATTTGTATTAAAATGGGGTCTTACATAATTATTTTTCACTGCAATATCAGATAAAGAAATATAACAATCAATTATAGAAATATCATCAGCAAGCTCCTGTAATGATTCTACAAATTGTAAGGCTGCCTTACGAAGATTAATAAATATTTCATATTCAATAGATTCTATTTGTTCTTTAGCATTGATAACTAATTGTTCATATTTTTTTAAATCTTGAGAAATAAATCTTTCACTATTAGCTAAAGTTGCTCTTCTTTCATATCCAGGGTCTATTTGTGCATCTCTTAATGCCACCTTAGTTATTTCAATATAATAGCCTTGAACTCTATTATATCCTACCTTAAGATTCTTTATTCCAGTTCTTTCTCTTTCTTTAGCCTCGTAATTTAATATCCAATCCTTACCATTTTTAGAGATATTTTTTACCTCATCGAGTTTTTCATCAAAGCCCTCTTTAATCATTCCACCCTCTTTTACTGATAAAGGAGGATTATCAACTAAAGCTCCATCTAGTAATTCATAAAGCTCAGTATGAGGATCCATATGATTTTTTAGCTCATTAAAGCCTAATTCTTCAAGCTTTTCTATCACAAAAGGTACATTTTTTAAGGATCTTCTAAGCCATACTAAATCCTTAGCATTACAAGTCCCCTGAGAAATTCTACCAATAATACGCTCTAGATCATAAACATCCTTAAAATAGGTTTTTATTTCTTCTTTTATAATATAAGAATCATTTAATTTCTCAATGCAATCTAATCTTTCATTTATTTGATTAATATCAACTAATGGCTTATCCATCCATTTATGTAAAAGTCTTGATCCCATTGCTGTTTGACATTTATCCATTAACCATAATAAAGAACCATTCTTATTTGATAATCTTAATGTTTCAGAAAGTTCTAAATTCTTTTTTGTAAAGGCATCTAAATGAAGATAATTAGCCTTAACATAGGATTTGAATTTTTTAAAATGACTAGGCTCAAGCTTTTGAGTATCAATAAAATATTGAATTAATATACCAACTGCACTATGATAAATAGGATCTATTTCAGATACAATATTTATTAGCTTAAGAGGGATTTCCTTTTTATCCTCATACGAAATTACAATTTGATTTTTTTGACAAAAATCCTTTAAATCCTTTATATTTAAATCTTTATTAATTACAAGTTCTTTTATATGCTGACTAATTATTTCATTAGCCATTAAATCAAAACCCTTAAAACTAGTAACATAACCCTCGCCCGTTGTAATATCACTATAGCATAATACATATTCTCTATTGACATATATAATAGACCCAATATAATTATTTTCCTTATCAATTAATCCAGAATCAATTGTACCAGGAGTAATAACCTTAATCACTCCTCTTTTTACAATTCCCTTAGCCTCTTTAGGATCTTCAATTTGTTCTGCTATTGCGACCTTATAGCCACGTGCTACTAGCTTTTCAACATATTGATCTGCCGCATGAAATGGTACTCCACACATAGGTACTCTTTCATCAGTACCAGCATCCTTACCAGTTAAAGCTAGTTCAAGCTCCTTTGAACCTAAATATGCATCATCAAAAAACATTTCATAAAAATCACCAACACGATAAAATACTATCATATCCTGGTAATCTTTTTTTAATTCCAAATACTGCTCCATCATAGGAGAGTATTTTACTTCCTTATCCATATAATACCACCACTATTATTTAAAAAAATATATCCATAAAAAGAAAACCATTATAGCTACTGCAATGCCTAAAATAATTAATAAAATAATCATTTTAGCTTTTCCTTCCTTAAGATGTAATAGCTTCTTATCTCCAAATTGTTCATTTTTATAAACCTTATTTAAGCTTTCATCCTTTTGAAATGGATTTTCTTTTACTTCTTCTTTATCCTCTTCAAGAATCGAATTAATTAAGGCTTCAGTTTCACTATCAACATCTTTATTCTCAGAAACAATATCTGAAGAAGAAATTTCTTCATTTTCAACCTCTATATATTCATCCTCTATAAAATCAGAATTACTATCTAAATGAAGTTCCTCCTCAAAGGGATTATTTTCAGGATATATTATTTCCTCATTTGAAGAAATATCTTCACTTTCTTCTATAACTTCTTCTTGAGATTCTTCCATTTCTCCTTGATATTCTTCTATTTCTTCTATAACTTCTTCTTGAGGTTCTTCAATTGCTTCCTCTTCATCTATTACATCCTCTTCAATACCATTTATAGAATCAATAGTATCTTCTAAATCTTCAGAAATTGTTCCATTTTCTTCAATAGATTCTTTAGCAGACTCTAAAGAATTCATATCATCTAATTGAGTAGTAGATTCTTCTTCATAACTTTCTAATGATTCATTATTAGATAATGAAATAGGCTCTTCTATTTCTAATTCTTCAGACTCATCATTTGAAATTTCTAATTCCTCAAAAACATTTTCATCACTATTTAAATTAATAACACTATTGTTATCATTTTCTAATTTATCAAAGGAAATACTAAATTCTATTGGATAATATGAATCTTCAGCTACTATTTTATCAACAACAGTTTTTGAAATATCACACATAGATATATAGAATAATAAATAACTAGCACGTTCCATATTACTCATGTTAACATGCATAGGTAAATTGATTCTATCACAATAGGTTTTAAGCTGCTCAAAGCTCATTCTTTGAAGCTCTAATTCTACCGCTCTTGACATTTGACCATTAGAATTCAAATAATAATTAGCATATTCAAGGAACTGCTCATGGTCTAATTCATAAGGAATCTCAAGTCCATATTTCTCACATAAGTCATTAATATCTTCATCTGTTGCAGATAAAGGGAAATATTTTTTTAAATCCTCAATTTCTCTACCATCAAAGCTAGTTTTAGTCTCTAATGAAGCAGCAGAAATATAATTAAAATATTTATCAAAGGATTCAATAGGTAATTTCTTAAGAGATTTTAAATAAGATATTTCACCATCTGTAATATCTAAGCTTTCAAAATTTTCAATAATAAGCTTAAATAAATAAATTCTATATTCTTCAAATTCCTCATCATTAATTCCTAATCTTTTAACCAATCTAAATAATTGCTCTTCTGTAAAAAAAGGATAATATTGTAATCGTTCAAATTCTTCCTTAGATAAATCATTAGAATTAAGAGTAACAATTTTTTTATTTAATAAAGCAGTTAATGCCATAACATTAACCGCTCTTGGCATTTGAATTCTTCTATTAGATAAGAAATGGAAAATTTGATCACCAGATAATATTGCAAACTTTCTAATTAATACATCTAACTTATATGATTTACCAAAAATAACCACACTATTTTTATCAAAATTTATCTTCATAATCAAACCTCCAAAAAAGCTTATATTATATATTATAATATAACAATCCTTCTAAAACAACAAAATAAAAATTATTTAAAAAATTAAGGCTAATAAATTAGTGTAATAAATATTAAAAATATATTTATAATAAAAATACCTCTTATTAATCTAGTGGAGTTGCCTAAAACCATTAAATAAATAAGAGGTATTTTATTTTAGATTTAATTATAATAAAAATTTATATTAGCTTTGATTCTTACACTTCATATAATATTATAAAATTATACTAAAAGATATATTTATAATTCAATTTCATTATAATTCTTAAGTTTATTACTCTTGATTCTTAAACTGAAGCTCATAAAGCTTATAATAATATCCTTTATTAGATAATAGTTTTTGATGATTACCACTTTCAACTATTTCTCCATGAGATAAAACAATAATATTATCTGCATGCTGAATAGTAGATAATCGATGTGCTACTACTATCATAGTACCAATGTTTTTAATCTTTTCTAAAGATTCTTGAATCAATACTTCAGTTTCAGTATCAATATTACTAGTAGCCTCATCAAGTATTAATATTTGTGGCTTATGTAAAACAGTTCTAGCAAATGATAATAATTGTCTTTGCCCCTGGCTGAAATTTTCTCCTCTTTCAATCACCTCTTCATCTAGACCATGTTCAAGCTTATTAATAAACCTATCAGCATTTACATAGCTAATAGCATTATTAATTTCTTCATCAGAAAATTTATCATCATGAAGAGTAATATTAGATTTAATAGTACCACTAAATAAGAAAACATCTTGAAGCATTTGTCCTATATTTCTTCTTAATGATTCAATCTTAATTTTTCTAATATCAATATCATCAATTAAAATACTACCTGATTGAATTTCATAATTTCTAACAATAAGACCTAATATTGTCGTTTTTCCAGCTCCTGTTGCCCCAACAAAAGCAACAGTTTCACCAGGAGATATAACAAAAGATACATCCTTTAAGATCCATTCATCCTTTTTATAGCTAAACCATACATTTCTAAATTCTATTTTACCCTTAAAAGCATCAATATCAATAGCATCCTCACTATCTCTTACATCTGGTTCTACATCCAAAAGATTAAATAATCTCTCAGATGCAGTAGTAGCCTTTTGAAGATTATTTAATTGATCAGCTAAATTTTGAATAGGATTAAAGAACTTCGATAAATATAAATAGAAAGCAACTATTTCACCAGAGCTTAAGCTAATATATAATCCCATACCAAATGTTGATGCAACAGCTAAAATATATAAAAGAGTCATAAATGGTCTATAAACTCCAAATGCTATTACTACCCTATAGCCTGCTTTTCTTAATTTTTCATTTTTAAGACTAAATTCTTTCTTTTTATATTCTTCCTTATTAAATATTTGAATTATTTCCATACCAGATAAATTCTCATTTAAATAAGCATTTAAATCAGATAAATATCTTCTTTCATCTCTAAAGGCCTTAGTTACTATTTTACTAAAAATTAATGATGATATAATTATTATTAAAACAAATCCAAGCATTATTAAAGATAATATTGGAGAAATAAAAATCATAATAAAATATACACTAATAACAGTCAAAATATTTCTAAGCATTGTAACTAATACATTAGAGAATAAATCAGACATTGATGCAGTATAAGATGCAACTCTTGTAACTAAAGAGCCTACTGGCATTTCATCAAATTGATTCTGACTCATATTCTCAATATGAGTAAAAACCTCCATTCTAATTTGATAAATTACATCCTGTCCTGCATGTTGAAGTATTATTGATTCAAAATATAAAATAATTTGATTAACTAATCCAACAACAAAATATATAACTGATAATGATATTATCTTATTTAAGGAATCAGATAATACTAAAGTAGTATCATTAGCTAAAATATTAACTATTCTTTCTAATATTAATGGAGCTAATACATCTAAAAATACATTAATTAATAATAATATTAATGCTAAAATAAAACTAAGCTTTTTTGGAGCTAAATATCTTAAAATTCTTTTAATTATTACTCTAAAGGGTATTTTTTTATCTCCCTTTAGCATTAATTCTTTATTATTTTCCATTTTATTTACCTCCCTCTACTTCTTTTTCAAGAGTTTGTAAATAAACCATTCTTTGATATGTAGGAGAAATATTTAATAGATTCTCATGCGTATCAAATGCTTCTACTTCTCCATTATTTAAAACTAATATTCTATCTAAGCCAACTACAGTAGAAACACGCGATGCAATGACTATTGTAGTTTTTCCTTTACGATATTTTTTTATATTTTCTAATATTTTTTCTTCTGTTTTAATATCAACAGCTGAAACTGAATCATCCATAATCATAATAGGAGCATTTTTTATATACGCTCTAGCAATAGAGATTCTTTGTTTTTGCCCCCCAGATAGACTAACTCCTCTTTCTCCCGTAATAGTATCATATCCATCCTTAAATTCAATAATATTATTATCTACATCAGAAAAAATAGCAGCTTCTTTAATTTTATCAAATTCAATATCCATATCACTTAAAGCAATATTATTTCTTATTTTTTCACTAAATAAGAAATTATCCTGAGGCACATATCCAATAGATTCTCTTAACGATTTAATATCACAATCCATTAAATCAATATCGTCAATAAAAATACTATTTTTAGGAATATTATATAATCTTAATAAAGACTTAGCTAAGGTTGTTTTTCCACTACCAATTTTTCCTACAACACCAATAATTTCTCCAGACTTAATTTCTATTGAAATATTATTTAAACTTTTATAATCACAATTTGGATAATTAAAAGAGTAATTATTAAATCTAATATTACCTTTAATATTATTTAATTTAATAGCATTTTTAGGATTCTCTATTTCTTCTATTTCATCTAAAAACTTAGAAATTCTAGAATATGAAGCTTTTGCCCTAGAGCGTCTTGATACAATTTGTCCTAATGCCATCATTGGCCAAATCATAATATCAAAATATCCAATGAATGTTACTAAGTCTCCAGCCTTTAATTCTATTTCATGACCAAATAAAACAACTGGTTCTCTTAATGTATAACAATATGTAAAATAACCACCTAGTCCCATTAATAAAGACATAATTATAATAATAATTAATGAAATTAATACATCAAATATTACTGATATTCTAGCAAAATTAATATTAACATCCTTATTTTTTCTTGCGATTTTGCTAAAATGATGAATCTCACTAGTACCCTTTACAAAGGCTTTAATTACTCTAATTCCTGTAAAATTTTCTAAAGAAAAATCATATAGTTCATCAAAAGCTTCTTGTCTTTCTTTCCATTTTAATGCCATAAATTTTTCAACTAATAAACCCCAAACAACAATTAATAGCATTGGAATTAATGCAATTAAAGCTAATACCCAATCTAATAATATCATTTTAATAGCAACTAATAATGATAAAAATACAGCATCAAATAGCATAATAAAGCCCCAACCTAGATATTCTTCTATTGTTTCTAAATCAGTAGTATATAATGCCATTATATTACCAACTTTATTTTCATGATAGAAACGCTCTGATAATCTTAATGATTTTAAAAACATATCATTCCTTAATCCCTCTTGAGTTTTTAAAGAAGCATTAAATAATGAAAATCTCCATAGCATTCTACCTAAAAACATTAAGAATGCTACTCCAACAACAATAAGAACATATTTAGTTATTAAATCAATATCAATATTATTACTAGATGCTAAATCAACAACCTTACCTAAATAATTAGGAATATATAATTGAAAATAATCTACAATTACAAGTCCAATAACACCAATAATATATAATCCTAAATATTTAATATAATATTTATTTAAATATTTACCAAACAGCATAATTCCATCTCCCACTAAACATAAATAATTATACAATTTTATCATTAATATTACTAGAAAAAACAGTGGAATTTTTCCCACTGTTAGTTATTCTTTTATAAAGTCCTCATTAACCTCTATATCTAGATCCTCAAAATCAATATCTTCAGGCTCTACTGGATGGAAAACTGTAACCTGCATTTTGGTTTCTCCAATTATTTCAGCAAGTATTTCAAATTCTATTTCTAATTTAACTTCATCTTCTACTATTCTTGCATCTACTACCTTAGGATGTCTTAATATTTTAGCTAATACATCATCACTATTTTTTAAATAGTCATTAACTATTCTTTTAACTTTGATATTTTTCTTATATGGTATTATTTCTCTTAATACATCTGTTTTAGTATTTTCCATACTAGAATACCAAATATTTACTTCAAAGCTACCGTTAATATCAACTATATCATCAATTTTTGAAGCTTCAAATTCATGATTAATTATCCAACAGCCTAATATTGAATATGGATGTACATTAGTTTTAAGGTTATGAGATATATGCATTGTCTTTTTACCTTTAGCAACAACTGCCTTAGTGACAATTTCACGTACTTCGTTCATTAACAATACCTCCCTTTTTATTATATGAAATAAAAATATTTTTGTTTTATTTCATTTATATATTAATACAATATAATATATGAAAAATTATTATTTTTGAGATTATTTACATTATTTATATATAAATTAATAATAAAAAGTATTATAATATCAAAAAAAGGTGATGTTAATGAAAGATAAAATAGATCAAAATCCAAGACAAATAGAATTATTTGAAAAATATTATAATATTGATAAAGAAAATAAAATTATAGGTATTACTATGCATTATGAAAAAGCTAGTGATATTTTAAATATTAATTTAGGTAATCCTAATAAGCCTCTTTTTTCATTAGAAGTATTAAAGGATATCAGTAATATTATTAGCAATACTCCTTATGGATATAAAGTTGAATTATGCTTTGAAATAGCTGATTATGAATCATATTCTCCAGAAATAATAATAGAATCTTTTAATGATTCATTAGAATTGAATCAATATTCAGCAAGAAACCATCGTCAAAGAAAAGAATTTCTTTCAGGTATTTTAATATTAATTGGCATTATTCTTTTATTAATATTAGTTTTAGGTAGAAATCTTAATTGGTTTATTAATTCTTTAAGAAACAGTATTATTGAAGAAGTATTAAATATTACTGCTTGGGTATTTGTATGGGAAGCAGTAACTCAATTATTTCTCACTTATTCTGAACAAGGTATTTTATCAATTAGTATTAGAAAAAAAGTTGAAAGAATAAAAATGCTTAAAAAAGGAAATATAGAACCACTCGCAATAGAAAATTCAAATGAAATTTTTAGTGAATGGGTTAATGAAGCTTTAGTGAAAAGAATTGGAAAAATATTTACACTAATATCAGGATTTTTATTTCTATTTTTATCATTTTTCACAATGTATAATTTCTTATCATTATCTTTTTCAGATACAATTAATAATGAATATTATGCTATTTTTTCAATAATAACAATTACTTCTACTATATTATATTTACTTGCTGGAATAGGGGGCATTTTATTATATAGAGATTTAAATAAAAATATAACTAAATATATAGGTCTATATACAATATTCTTATCTATAGGAGTATTATTAAGTTTAACTACTGCAATATTAATTCATAATGTAGAATTATTAATAATTAGTGTAGTCTCTATTATTGTTGATATAATATATGTTATAGGCTATTTAATTGATAAAAGAAAGTAATAAAAGAGTAATCATTTTGGATTTAATGTCCAATAAGATGATTACTCTTTTAATTTAACAATAGAATACATTTAAAAATATTTAACATACCTAGCAAACATTAAAGGTATAGTTAGTGCAGTACCTAAGTGTATTCTACCTATTGTATTTAACATACCTAGCAAACGGTTTATATAATAAATATGGCTTTACATCTGTATTCTACCTATTGTATTTAACATACCTAGCAAACGAGGCTGGAACTAAAGCCAAAGCTGAATATGTATTCTACCTATTGTATTTAACATACCTAGCAAACAAAGTTTTAAAGAAGCCCTTAATTTTTTTGTATTCTACCTATTGTATTTAAAATACCTAGCAAACGATTGTGCAAGGCTCCAATTAGTTCCTACCTGTATTCTACCTATTGTATTTAACATACCTAGCAAACCCCTCCACAATGCCCTTTTATTTTAGAATAGTATTCTACCTATTGTATTTAACATACCTAGCAAACACTTTTACTAATAATGTTCTTGATGCTACAAGGTATTCTACCTATTGTATTTAACATACCTAGCAAACTGTTTGTTTCATTAAATTTGCTCATTATATGTATTCTACCTATTGTATTTAACATACCTAGCAAACCGATAGAAAAGGAAACTTATCATTTGTAAAGTATTCTACCTATTGTATTTAACATACCTAGCAAACTTCGTCATCCATTGCATCCACTAGGAATGATGTATTCTACCTATTGTATTTAACATACCTAGCAAACAAAAATAAGACCATTGATTACTAATATTAGGTATTCTACCTATTGTATTTAACATACCTAGCAAACGTTGTAAATGATATTCCAAGTTTTTTTAATGGTATTCTACCTATTGTATTTAACATACCTAGCAAACCACAGCTGCTATTAGTACATGGTACATTTCTGTATTCTACCTATTGTATTTAACATACCTAGCAAACAGATAGAGAGTGAATCTTAAGCAAGCTTTGTATTCTACCTATTGTATTTAACATACCTAGCAAACTGAAGTTATATTTGATTCTAGAAGCTATACGTATTCTACCTATTGTATTTAACATACCTAGCAAACTCGTGAGTGGGAAAAATCAAGACTTAAAGCAGTATTCTACCTATTGTATTTAACATACCTAGCAAACATTTATGGGGAAATAGAGAAAATTTTAGATGTATTCTACCTATTGTATTTAACATACCTAGCAAACATTAAGCATGTATCTAATATATGAATTAACGGTATTCTACCTATTGTATTTAACATACCTAGCAAACATCGCATTGAATTCATAATTACACCCCATAGTATTCTACCTATTGTATTTAACATACCTAGCAAACGCATAAGTGCTATCATTAATATCAATAATAGTATTCTACCTATTGTATTTAACATACCTAGCAAACAAAGTCTGATATATGTAAGCAACTACACCAGTATTCTACCTATTGTATTTAACATACCTAGCAAACTCTATGTTTTGGCTTGGTCTTGCTTGTGGTGTATTCTACCTATTGTATTTAACATACCTAGCAAACTACACACATTGTAGGTGTTTCTTTCATTGAGTATTCTACCTATTGTATTTAACATACCTAGCAAACAGATAACCACCAAGTTTTTTTGTAATTTCTGTATTCTACCTATTGTATTTAACATACCTAGCAAACGCAACTAACATGTTAATTATTCTCCTTTTCGTATTCTACCTATTGTATTTAACATACCTAGCAAACGTTGCAAGTGAGATATATTATTTATATGTAGTATTCTACCTATTGTATTTAACATACCTAGCAAACATAGTTCACGATATATTCAACTAATATTCTGTATTCTACCTATTGTATTTAACATACCTAGCAAACATGAATGGTGCAAGTAAATTCTTTGATGTCGTATTCTACCTATTGTATTTAACATACCTAGCAAACAGGGTGGAGTTGGTTTTGACTCACATAGAGTATTCTACCTATTGTATTTAACATACCTAGCAAACGTAAATAATAGCAGCTCTTCATTTAAAGTATGTATTCTACCTATTGTATTTAACATACCTAGCAAACTAATTCACGAAGTGTTATATTCATTTTTTTGTATTCTACCTATTGTATTTAACATACCTAGCAAACAATAGCATTGTAATACATTTCTTTGAATATGTATTCTACCTATTGTATTTAACATACCTAGCAAACATCCTTAGTTACATAATGATTAAAATCATCGTATTCTACCTATTGTATTTAACATACCTAGCAAACCCCCTCCCGAGCATACTTGCGAGGGTATCGGTATTCTACCTATTGTATTTAACATACCTAGCAAACCTCAAACCAATTTTTGAGGCCTGCTAGAACTCAATTTATATGTTAAATATATTTATAATATACACCAATCTTCATCAAGAATCAATTCGATTTTTTCATGTGAAATGGAAGAATAACTAATATTAACTACACTAGCATTTAATAAAATCAATTCATAATTTAACATTTCCATCTCTTTACTATTTAATAATGAAGATAATCCAAAAATGATAAATAATTTTTTTGAAAATAATTCAATATTTATTTTTAAGTATTGTAATAAATTTGTATAATAATCAGATGATATTTTATACTTTATACCTAAACTAGATAATAGTTTTGAAATATCTATTTGAGGATCGTAATCAATTTCAAAATTTGATGATAACACTAATTCTTCTGAAAGATTAAATAATAGTTCTTCTAATCTAAATAATTCTTTATTAAAACTTTCATGTAACCTTTTCTCAATTAATTTATATAAAGACTTAATAATTTTTGTATCATTAATATCAATATTTATTGGATCATATATGATAATTGATTCTTTCATTAATTCAAATGTTTTATCATCAACACTCAATATTATTTCCGAATCAATATCCAAAGCTATTTTTCTATATATAACTGGATCTTTAATAATAATTTGATATATTCCATTTTCAACTTCAAATGCCTTTCCAATAGAATCAATAAATAATTTTATCATAGAATTATTAACCTTTCATCAGTTGAAATTATATTAGAATTATCTTCACCAAGCATAATTGTCATATTATTAAATTGTTTTTCTGTAATAGGCAAAACAATAACATAGCCATTAGGAGGAAGCATTTTATTAACCTTTTCTATTGTAGAGTCAATGATTTGTTTATCTAATGCTAATTTTACATAAACAGATTCTTGAAGCATATAAAAGCCATTTTTTTTAATTTGTTTAACAAATCTGGAAAAAAATCTTTTTTCTTCTTTCGTAACACTTGGTAAATCAAAAAACAATAATAATCTCATAAATCTATAACTCATATTCTATAAAATGTATCTTTCCTTTATCTCCAGATAATAAATATCCCATTAAATCTTCAACATATAATTTAATTGCATTGTCAAGAAAAATATCTTTGCCAACATATTTTACTTTTTTTGACAATAATTCTATGAATTTCAATTTGAAATTATCATCATTAATTTCATTTTTAATTATTAATGAATCTACTAATGGTCTAAGGGGCTCCATCAAATCACAAGAAAGATTAAAAGAGTTAGATTCTCCAATATGGTGAACTCCTAATTCAGTTAAATACCCAAGTATCTTAACTTCCCTATTTACTGCAGATAAAATAATTGAATAACCATAGTTTAAATATTTATTAATATTACATTCATCATCTCTAGAAAAATCTTTACCAAATAAAGAATTAAAATAAACCTTAGCTGCATGACCTTCTCTATTTGTTTTATCATCCTCAATCACATTTAAAGAATAATCAACTAATAATTGATAACTATCGTATTTTTTCAAATAATTTAAATTTTTTGCTTGATTAATTATTTTCATTACTACTATTTCATTCCATAATATATTTTTAAATTCTTGTGAAATTACCATTTGGGATTTTATTTTCCTGTAAGAATAAAAATTATTTTGATATGGTACTAATTCTCCTTCAGGGTTATGTTTATCATCAATAAAAATCACTTTTATTTTTCTTTTCATTAATTCAAACAATAAACTAGAAGTTATAGACACCTGTAATGAATCAATTACAAGTGTCTTTATCTCATCTAATAATATTAACTTCTCAGTCTCTGAATTTTTATAAACAAGATAATTTAATGAATATTCTAGTTTACATCTGCTGCTAACCATTACTGTTCTAAATGCCATTATTCGCTTGGAACCTCAAATAATTCTTTAGAATAATACCCAGTAATTGATTCAGAAATAAATTTCATACCGGGTTTAAGTTTCTTACTAACCGCTAGCTTTCCAGAATTAGCACTTAAGTTTACTAATTTTAAATTTGCTAATTGTCTTGTGTTAGTTTGAAGAAGTTTTAATAACTCATAACAAATAAAAATATATTCCTCGATATTTAATTCTCCATCCCATGCATCTAGCTTTTCATGCAATGATAATATGTTACTGTAAGAATATACCTTCTTTGCCATTTTATCAATAATTATCTTAAATAGATATTTAACTTCATCAATAGATAATTCAGTTCCATCACTTTTTTGAGTTGCAGGAGATATATATACTACATTATCCTTTGCAAGCATCAAATATCCTAAGCGCTTATTATCATAATACTTTTCCAATTTTTTTATGATAACAATATCTTTCTTAGAAAAATATCTATCAGAAAGATTCTTGATATTGTATGAATCATCTGTTTTACTAGCAATACAATATTTCAATTCATTTTGTCTTACAACAATATTAGATCGTATATCATTATGAATAATCTCATAGTTTTGATATTTACTTTGTTTCATATATGAATCTATATTATTTTCATAAGCCTTTGGAATTGGTTCAAGAATGTATTCTATTTTACCTTTTGATGATATATTCTTTACTATAATATATTTTGAGAATGAATATGATGTAAATCCACCATATTGAGAAATATCTGACCTTGGATCAGTCAACGAAACTGGGGCTGTTCCTTTACCTGCAGGATTAATAGTTACTTTTTTTAATAATTCATTAGAGCTATATGTACGAGTAGTCTCCTTGACATCATATCTTTCATATAGATTATGATTAATTAATTTAAGCATTTTATCTAATTCCCAAATTGGTTTGCCATTAATATAACGATTTTTTTCTAATATTTTCATAGGATTCATAGTTTTATTTTCGGTCTTCATTCGATAATAATCAATATATCCATTGAAATGATTAAAGGTATAATATTTATTAACTGCTCTACCAATGACAACATTAAGATAAGCATCATGAGCATGATGGAAATTATTTGCTAATCTTGACTTTGGCCAATTAAACTTATGTCTAGCATCTGATACTATTTCTGCTTTAGAATAAATAATATTTGTTGCAGGGACATTTTTAAATAGCTTCAAAGTAGTAATTAGACCTTTTACAGCTTGATTAGTTGCTACTATTTGTCTATTTACAAAAGATTCAAGTTCAGTAGGATTTAATTCTTTTTTAGTTAATCTAGAATATTTTTCTTTAGAAATTAAATCTTTAGAAGATAAAAATTCATAAAATTTATATGCTTGAGGATGTAAGAAGCCTTTTAACTCAAATAGCATATCATCCTGCTTTTTATTATTGTAAGACTTTAGTACTAATACCTTATTACTCATTGAATCATCTTTTACTAAAGATTGAGGATAAATATGGTCAACATCATACATATTATTTTTTTGTAGTAAAGTACCAAAATCTATCTTTTCAAGTGAATACATGCATCGTCCTAATTGAGTAAAATATAAATAAATCATGTCAGAACGAAGATTATTTTTATTTAACTCTAATTTTTCCTCTAATTCTTTTAAATCAACATCAAATGGTAAATTTTTGCAATTGCTATATAATTCTTTTATGCGATCATATCTTGAAGTAGATTGAACGTTCTTTTCTTTTTTATTAGTTCTTGTGCATTCAATATAATATTTGTCAATTTTATGATTTAAAATACGTTCGACTTCTTCTATAATTTTATATGCTTGAACTAATGGCCTATGATTTATAGGAGATATGGCAATATTTTCACTCAAAAAATCATCTAATGATAAGCCATCTACAATATATTCAGAATTATATTCATCAATAATATCTGAATATCTATAATCAGGATGAAATAATATCTCTTGTAAATTCATATTGGTTTTTTCCATAACGTCAAGTAAGGTTCCATAAATCTCACCAGTATTAGGATTAATAATCTTCAATCCATTAATAAATTTATAAGATAAATTTGAATAATCTTTATAATTTAAATCTTTTATTTTCTTTACAATTGCTTTATCAAGATTATAAACATTAATTAATCTTTTTTCTAATCTGTTCTTATCACTAAAAATAACAATATCTTTTATTATTTGTTCAATAGTATCCAGATTAGTTTCAACATCACCAAATAACTCTTTGAACTTAATATATGAAGACATATCACAATTAACTTCAGGTAAATCCTTAAGTTTTGTTGTAGAAATAACATTATCACCATAATTGGCCTTTAAGTATTCCAAAATATCTTTTTTTGTAGGTTTCTTCGTCTTTAAAAAAACATTATTAAATAATGACATTTTGATTTCATAACTAATTAATGCGCCATTAATATTTAATTTATTTAAATATGATAAGCAATTATATTTTGAAAATACTATAGAATTCTTTGGCAAACAATAATCAGTGCTACCTTTTAAATATGTACATTTTCTTTGCATTCTTTGGATAAATTCAATTTCTGTTTTATCTAAATCTATCATTTCCTCATAATTCCAAGGATAGATTTTTCCATCATTCTTGCGAACCATCCAAGCTTTATCGCTCTTTTCAACTGTTGTTAATGGACCAACATAATATGGAATAACGAATTTAAAAATAGATATTATTTTATCATAATTTGTAGTTTCATTATTTTCATCATTAATAAATGAATAATATTTAGATTGTTTATCAAGTATAGTCTTAATTTCCATCAAATTCAATTGCATAGGAATAGAACCATTTTGATCAGAATTTTGTCTCAATAGAAAATCATTATTATCTATTTTCATTTTAAAATAATTAATTTCATCTACTGCATTATTATCTTTTATACTTGAAAACAATGATAATAGATATTTATAGAAATCCTCACGTTTACAATGTGAAAATCTTTTTGGATGTTTAGAAGATACACTAGTCATTCCAATATATCTAGCATAATTGCAAATATTTTCATTATGATATCTAAAGCACTCATTATATTTTCCTGGCAAATATTCTTTTATAAAGTGTTTCAATTTTTTTAGATCTGCTTGATGTTCATCGAATTTTTTTACCATTGCATCACATAAATAATTGCTGTCACCCAATAAATCTACTAGATAATAGTAATCTATAATCAATTTTAGTGAAGGAATAAAATCAAAAACAGTTTCAAATTCAGGAACTAAATCCTTATTATTACTAACTAATGTTTCAATATCTTCACATTCTAGGGTAATATCACATTTATCATATTTAAAGTCTTTTACTGGAGTAAGCTTACTGAAATTACAATTTGAGCCAACTAATAATGGTATTAAGCATTCTGAAATAAACGATTTATTTTGACTGTTAAATAAATTTTTTAATTGAATTTTTTTATTAGTTTTACCATTTTTTGATGTCATGATTATACCAAATTCGTTTAATATATCATCGTTAAAATTTATTTGGGCAAAATAATCAGAATAATCTTCAAATTTATAAGACATTTCGACTAAAATATTATTTAAAATACTAAATACTTCTTTTATTTGATTTGTATTACTTTTATCAAATGAATCTCCTTTTGATAAAAAGTTACCTCGATATTTAATCATATTATGAAGTGCTAAATAAATAAATCTTATATCTTCCTTTTTATTAGAATATACTAAATGTTGTCTTAAATGATAAATTGTTGGGAATTCCTTAAAAAACTCTTTATCAGTATAAACATCATTGAACAAATTATATATATTGCCATGTTTTTTATGTTCTTTTTTATAAAATGAATCATCTAATCTTTCAAAAAATGTGGGATCAATATTATTAACCTCTTTTGAAAAAATATCTCTTAATAAATTTATTCTTTGTCTTCTTCTTTTAATTCTTCTTCTAGAAGACCTATAAGCTCTTCTTTCTGATGAATCTTTTGATTCGGAAAACATTCTTACTCCCCATAAAGCATAACCATTCTTCTTCACAATTTCATTATTTTCATCAACTACAGCCCATCCTACTGAGTCTGTACCAATGTCTAAACCTAAACTAATTTCTGACATTTTTTTATTCTCCTTATTGACATTTTAATTATTTGGCGTTAAACTATGTATGTATTTAACAAACCGAGTGCAAATAAAGCATTTGCGAAAACTAGGAGTCCTGATGTAGGGACTCATTTTTTTTGCTTTTACTTCTCCTTTTATAATAAAGTTTTCTAACTGTAATACATTCTTCACTGACATGAAATTTTGAAATAAGAATTTCATTATCTAAATTAATATACTTAGTAGGGATAAGTAATTGTCCAGCAAACTCGTTAGCCTGCCATTCAGGGTCTTTATATGACACATCACTTATTTCATCAACAAATTCAAAATTTAATATTTTAACCTGAATATAATGAAATAACTCATGGGCTAATGTGAAACAAGCTCTATAGATTCCAGATTCATATTCATCAATAACTGATTCCTTAATATAAATGTAATTCTCAATGGCATTATAAATTGCAGGAGTATTATCATCGAAAATTTCATTATCATCCTCCAGAAATTGTATTGATAATAATTTATTTTCAAATAATATATCTAATACTTCTAATATAGGAAAAAATTGATCCTCGTTTATATTAAATTGTTTCCGAAAATTTGATGCAATCTCTTCAATTTCTTTTATTTTTAAAGGACTAGTTATCATCTTCTAATAAAGCCTTTCTTAGTTTTTCTAAAAGTTCTTCATCAGCAGTATTTATTTTTCTAGCAAATACCAATGAAATATTTTTTTGAGCCTCATTCATTTGTTCTAATTCTAAAGATACCCTTTTATTAGTTTCATTGATGCTATCCAATAGCACATCTTTTTCTTCATCAGATAGTAAATACAAGGATGCTATTTTATCTACATAATCCATAGGTATTGTTTTTCTTCCCACTTCCATAGCTGATAAAAATGCAGAAGATATTCCTAATTTAGTTGCCATTTTCCTTAAAGAATCTCCCTGTTTTAAACGGATTTTTCTTATCTCTGTTCCAAATTTACTTATCATATTTAATTCACCTTATCCTTGCATCTATTTTAATTATAAATTAATAATAACTTCGTGTCAACCATTTTGGTATGCATAAATAATAAAAAAACAGTATAAATATTATTCAAACTTTTTAATAATTGTTTTCATATTCTCAGCTTGAGATAATAATTCCATTTTATCATCAAATTCTAATGTTTCAGCTAATTCAATTATTTGTTGTAACTCCTCTTCTAATATCATTTTTACTAAATTAGCCTCTTCTTTTGTTAAATTTATATTCATATACAATTACCTCCAAAGTTCATATTAATAATATATAAAAAATAAGTAAACATCTTATATTAAATTTTATCATATTATCAATTAAATTGATATTGATATTTTAGTAAAATAATATTATTTAACATAGTAACAATATTATAATTACTACTAGCCTACTTAATTTTATAGAAAAATATTTGTTAGTATATAAAAAAAATGAAAATAGTGTGTTTTTCAACACACTATCATATATTATTTATTATTTAGTTTATTTTTAATAAATTCATTATAGAAGAAATGATTTCTTTTTACAGATTTTTCAATTAGGTCTATTACCTCTTTTGATACACCATTATCTGATAAATATTTTTCTAATGTATAATTAAATGCTTCATAGGATAAATGATTCTTATTCATTTCTACTTTAGAATCTAATGAATGTATTTCTAGATCTAGTTTTAATAATAAATCAGTAGCTATAATTTTCCAAGTATCTCCATTTGAAAGATTATAATCTATATAATCATCTAAAATATTAATATCATTATCCTTCTTTAAAGAATAACCTATTTTTGGTCTTCTACCAGATTTAATATAACTTTCGCCAAATATATATAACGCCACAAAATAATCTCTAAAGATATCATGAGAGATATTTTCCCCAATAATAATTGATCTTCTTCTTAGATATTTAGCTATTTCTTTTGATGCGTGTTCTATGTTATCAACACTAGCTTGAGTATCCTCCATATATTGTCTAAAAAGCTCTTCAACTGTTTCTAAGCTATTATCCACTCTACAATAAGCTAAATAGCCTAAAAGCTTTAATAAATTATTATTTGATAAATAATTAGAATAGTCAAATGTTATATTTCGATCCTCTTCTATATCCTTGACCATAATATTTACTGATTCAGTTAATATTTCAAAGGATTTATTAGGGACATTATTAGAAACTAAATATATAAATATTAGATTTGATATTAATAAAGGATTTTTCTTTATATCATCTTCTATTAATTCTAAACTATTACTAAATGATTCCCATGTTACCTTATCCAATATATTGTTAGATTCTTTCTGTAAATATTTTTTAGATAATGAATTAAATAGCTTATGAATATCCTCTTTATTTAATCCCTTTAATTCTAATGCTTTTATACTTTGATGTAGATATTCAGTCAATAAGTTTGAATCAGCAGCATTTCTAGATGAAAATATATAATGAATATTAGGATATCCATCTTTAAAATATCCTAGCTTTTCTAATAATATTTTTTTCTTTTCTTCATTTATTTCATCTAAAGCATCAATTAATATGTATACTTCAGTAGAAGGACTAAATATTCCTTCAAAACCACTAGATGTAATTCTTTCACCTTCTGTTTTTGCAAAATGAAGATTAAAGGCTTTTTCTCTTAATATATCAACAAATAATTTTTCCGAATCAATTACATCATCAATGTCCTTTGTAGGCAAGAAAAATAAATATCTATTATCAATGAATTCTTTCCTTAATAGATTTTTTAAATATAGTGATTTGCCACTTCCACCTTCTCCATAAATTAGTACAGGATTAGTTTCATTAAAAACATTTCCATTATATTTATTGTTATCTTCATAAAGTGGTCTATTAATATAACCATTTTCAAAATCTAAAGTGGCTGCAATAATACCAGATTTAGAATCCATTTTATTGACACGATTTTGTAGTGCTGAAGAAAAATATTTATATTTATTAATTAGTTTTTCTTTATATTCATATTTAAGTGATACGTCAATAGCGTTTCTTACAAACTTAATTAATAAATCAACATCAATATTACCATTAATAGCAAATCCAGAACACAAATTGTTCATTTTCTTAAATGGATTTGATTCATCTAATATATTTAAGAACTTTTCAGAATTATTTAAATAAACTGGCCTTATGCATTTTTGTAGTTTTTCATTATTAGCAGTTTTTTCAAAAATTATCTCTATTTCTTTTTTTACCCATTCACTTTTAATTGAATTTTCTGATACTAAAATAATATATGACTTTGATGATAAAATGGCATTTTTAACACATTCCTCAATATCTCCTAATCCAGATCCATCAGATTCCCATACAGTACAATAGCCTTTTTCTTCCAAAATATTACAGATTTCATCTTTTATCTTTTTATCATTATGATTCCAAGAAATAAATACATCTTTTTTTTCAGAGATATGAAGAGTTTCTTTTTGTTTTTCTTTTTCAATTTGCTTTTTTAGTCTTTCATAAGATTCTTTAGCCTCTTCACAACCTAATGCTGTAGCTAATTCATACCAATTCAATGCTTCCTCTAAATCTTTTTCTACACCATCACCATTTTCATAGCAAGTAGCTAAAGTATACTGAGCCATTAAATTAAGCCTGGAAGCGGATTCACTATAATAATCAACTGCCTGTTTTTTATCAGTATCTACTCCTTCTCCCCTATAGTAGCAGTTTCCTAGCATATATAAAGCATAAGAATTTTTATATTTTGCAGCCTTTTTATACCACGAGAGAGACCTTTCTAAATTTTTTTCTACACCTTTACCAAAATAATAATAATCTCCTAAATAACAACAAGCCTCTGGATAACCTTTTTCAGCAGCCTTTTTATACCAAGATAATGCTTCTTTTAAATTTTTTTCTACACCTTTACCATATTCATAGCAGAGACCAAAATTGCATTGTGCTTCAAAATCCCCTTGCTCGGCAGCCTTTTTATACCAAAAGAATGCTTTCTCTAAATTCTTTTTTACACCTTTTCCATATTCATAAAAATTTCCTAAAGTTTTTTGGGATTCCAAATGTCCCTGTTCTGCGGCTTTTTTATACCAATAGAATGCTTGTTCCAAATCTCCTATTTTGTTTTTTTCATAACAATTATTCTTAATGATAACTACCCGATCAACTTCGAAGCCATTTTCTTGTTCATCACTCAATAATTGTTTTTTTAAATCATCTTCAAAAATATCATCCATATAACAATTTGAATAATATTCACCTAAGTTGAATTGGGCAGTTGCATTATCTTGGTCAGCTGATTTTTTATACCAATAGATTGCTTGTTCTAAATCTTTGGTTACACCTTCCCCATGTTCATAACAATAGCCTAAATTATTTTGAGCAGTTGCATTACCTTGGTCAGCTGATTTTTTATACCAAAAAATTGCTTGAGCTATATTGGCATTTATGTCGTCTGTATTATTTTGCAATACATCAAAATCACTTTGATCCTTTTCATTTTTTAGTTTTTCATTAAATAATTGTTTTTCTAATTCTAATATATCCTGATAACAATTATAATAATATGCGCCCAAATTTAATTGGGCTTTTGCATTACCTTGGTCAGCTGATTTTTTATACCAATGGATTGCTTGTTCTAAATCTTTGGTTACACCTTCCCCATGTTCATAACAATAGCCTAAATTATTTTGAGCAGTTGCATTACCTTGGTCAGCTGATTTTTTATACCAATGGATTGCTTGTTCTAAATCCTTGGTTGCACCTTTACCATATTGATAACAATAGCCCAAATTGAATTGAGCTTTTGCATTATTTTTCTCAGATGCCTTTTTATAAAGAGAAACTGCTTGTTTTAAATCTAGAATAGCACCCTTCCCATAAAAATAACAAGAACCTAATATCAATAAATAATCACCTGTATTATCATAATTTATATTTTCATTTAAATGTTTTACTAATTCATCATATTTAGAAGAATCTTCAAAATCAACCTTTGACATTCCATATTCTATAGCATCTTCAATAAATTCTTCAATAGTTCTACAAATAATCATTTATAACCTCACAATAATATATATTTTGTTAAATTTTATCATATTATGTTTATAATGCATATATATTTATATACAAATTTATTAATAGGCACTTTCAATTCTCTAAAACAATTAAACAGGTTTCATGTTTTTATGATATGCCTAGCGATATTTGATAGAATGATTAGCTTACGATAAGGAGATATGTTTCCTAGAAACAATTAAATAAAATCAATATTTGCATGTTTTGGGTTAAAAAATAGATTGTTTCACCAAGTCATTATCTATTTACTAACACGAGGTTTGAGCCATTCATCTAGTCATTTTTAACCATATACTAATACATCCCTAGTTCTAAAAGCCTATTTTTAGGTAAAAATAAAAAGCAGCTTCAAAACCGAAAATTCAGTCATAAAGCCACTTTTTCACTTTTTATCTATCCTTCTTACGTTCTAGTAAACAAACTACTTCCACATGCAAAGTAGAACCAAATAGATTTACTGGTGTAGCCTCAATAAGTTCATAACCATTTTTCATTAATATCTCTACATCTCTTGCTAGAGTTGCAACATTACAAGAAACATAAACAATATTAGGAATTTCCATATTAATAACTGTTTTTAAGAATTCTATATCACAGCCCTTACGAGGTGGATCAAATACAATAACATCTACTTTTTCATTTAATGAAATCTTTTTTATTTCTTCTTCACATTTACCACATATAAAGCTACAATTATCAATTTCATTTAATAATTTATTTTTATTGGCATTTTCTATTGCTTCCTTTACAATTTCTATACCATAAACATATTTGGCATTTTTAGCTAAATTAAGTGTAATACTGCCTATTCCACAATAGGCATCTATTACATTCATTTTTTTATTGATATTTGCCATTCTTAATACTTCTTTATATAATGCTTCACATTGATCATGATTAACCTGTAAAAATGATTGAGGTGATACCATAAATTTCAATCCTAAAATATCCTCAGTAATTTGAGGAATACCATATAATAGCTTATAGGTATTAGATAATACTACATTTGTTTTTTCAGGATTAATATTTAAATATATCGATTTAATTTCTTTGAATTCAGATATTAAATAATCTATAAGCTTAGAAAAATCATAATCCTTTGTTGTTACTAAAACAACCATATATTCATTTAATGCAGTATGACGAACCATTACCTCCTTAAATAAACCTTTATGTTCTTTTTCATTATAAATAGAAATATGAAAGATATTTAAATATCTATTAATAAAATTAATTATTTTATTACTTAAATCATCTGATATTAAACAATTATCCATAGGAATAATATCATGAGAATTCTTTTGATAAAAGCCCCAAATTCTTTCATCATCTTCATTTATTCCAAATGGTACCATTACCTTATTTCTATATCCTAATATTTTAGGATTAGAAATTATATTATTTATTTTACAATTAGGAAATTTTCTAAATGATAATTTTAATTTATTCTCTTTTATTAAGCATTCTGTTTCATAATCAACATGCATCAAATCACAACCACCGCATAATCCATAATAAGGACATACTGGTTTAATTCTATGTGAGGATTCTTTTAATACCTTTATACATTCAGAAAAAGCATATTTTTTATGAACATTTGTAATTTTAATAATAACTTCCTCATCAACTAATGAGTTTTTTACAAAAACAACTAAATCACTAATATGACATACTCCATATCCATTAACATCATATGATTCAATTATTACCTTATATGTTTCTCCTTCATGCATAAATAATACCTCCTATTTGTATTTTTTAGCTAGTCCACCTTTTGAGGTTTCACGATATTCATAATTTAAATCTCTACCTGTATCAAGCATTGTTTCAACTACTAAATCAAAACTGATTTTAGAATCAGCATTATTTAAATATCCTGAAAGCTTTGCTGCATCAAGAGCTCTTAATGCTGCAACAGCATTTCTTTCAATACAAGGAATTTGAACATACCCCTCAATTGGATCACAGGTTAATCCTAAATGATGCTCTAAAGCAATTTCTGCTGCTGATGATATTCTTTCAAAGGAAGCACCCTCAAGCTGACATAAATAAGCTGCAGCCATACTACAGGCAGTACCAACTTCTGCTTGACAGCCTGCTTCAGCTCCTGAAATTGATCCATTCTTTTTCACAAGATTTCCAATTAATCCTGCTACCTTTAAAGCATCAATAATTTCTTTATGAGTATATTTATTTAAATCAACTGAATATTTAACTATTGCAGGTAAAACTCCTGCAGCTCCACAAGTTGGTGCTGTTACAATTAAACCACCTGATGCATTTTCTTCACTTACTGCATAAGCATAAGAAATTATATTTCTTCTTAGCTTTTCTGAATTATCATTATCAATTTCTGGCTGATTATATAAATAATTAGCTTTTCTTTTTACCATTAGTCTTCCTGGAAGTATTCCAGGAGTATTTAATCCCCTTTCTATTGATTCCATCATAACATTATAGATTTGTTCCATATAGTTATTAAAGTCTTCATTTTCAATTGAATCAACATAAGAAGGAATATTAATATTATTTTTCTTACAATAGCTTGAAATATCACTAAATTTATTTAATTGATATATTTCATCTTTGATTCTTTCAACATCACCTTCGATTTTAATAGCTCCACCACCAATAGAATAAACTCTCATTTCTGCGATTTTCTCATGATTTTTATAGCCAATAAAATCTAATGTATTAGGATGAGGTACATCCTTTATAGGATCCATTATTATTTGACATCTAGTAGGTAAAATAGTTCTTTCAATAATATAATCTGTTAAATGTCCCTTACCTGTTAAAGCAAGTGAACCATATAAATAAACCTCAATAAAATCACAATCAGGATTTCTTCTTAAAAATTCTAATGCTGCCTCCTTAGGCCCCATTGTATGAGAAGATGAAGGACCATTTCCTATTTTAAATAATTCTCTTAATGAATACATATTATTTCTCCTTCTTTAATTCAATAATGGCATCTCTTATTTGAGCTGCCGCCTCAAAATTAAGCTCCTTAGCATAGCTTCTCATTTCTTCTTCTAATGCTAAAATTGTTAATTCTCTTTCTTCTTTAGTCATATTCTTATGATAAGTCTTACTTGTATTACTAATTTCTTCAACTCTTTTCATAGAAACAGTCTTTGGAATTTCTTTAATAATAGTTTTAGGTATAATATTATGCTCATCATTATATTTCATTTGAATCTCACGACGACGTAGAGTTTCATCCATTGCAGTTTGCATTGACTCACTAATAGTGTCTGCATACAAAATAACTTTACCCTCACTATTTCTTGCCGCTCTACCAATAGTTTGAATTAAGCTTCTAGTAGAACGAAGAAATCCCTGCTTATCAGCATCTAAAATACAAACTAGTGAAACCTCAGGTAAATCTAAGCCCTCACGTAATAAATTGATACCAACTAATACATCATATTTACCTAATCTTAAATCTCTTAAAATCTCTAAACGAGCTAAGGCCTTAATTTCAGAATGTAAATAAGCAACCTTCAATCCTAGCTTCTTTAAATATGCAGTTAAATCCTCACTCATTTTAATAGTAAGTGTAGTAACTAATACTCTTTGATTCTTTTTGCTTCTTTCAACTATTTCAGCATAAATATCATCAACCTGACCTTCACTTGGTCTAACCTCAACAATAGGGTCTAATAATCCAGTAGGTCTAATAATTTGTTCAACAATAGGTAAAGTATTTTCATAATCACCTGGGGTTGCAGAAACAAATAATGCTTTATTTATTTTATTATCAAATTCATCATATTTTAAAGGTCTATTATCTAATGCAGATGGTAATCTAAATCCATAATTAACTAAATTAAGCTTCCTTGCTCTATCTCCATTATACATACCTCTAACCTGAGGTAGGGTAACATGAGATTCATCAACAATAAGTAAATAATCATCAGGAAAGAAATCTATTAGTGTCGCAGGAGTTTCTCCTTCACCTCTTAATGATAAATGCCTTGAATAATTTTCAACTCCACTACAAAATCCAGTTTGTTCAAGCATTTCGATATCATATTTTGTTCTTTGTTCAATTCTTTCTGCTTCTAGTGGATGACCTTCATTAGTAAATTTATTTATAGTTTCTTCTAATTCTTCTTTAATTCTTCTTATAGCTTCATTAAGCTTTTCTTTATTAGTAACAAAATGAGTTGCTGCAAAAATATTTGCAAATTCAACTGAAGCGAAAGTTTGACCTGTTGTAATATCAAAGGTTTTAATTTGTTCTATTTCATCATCAAAAAATTCTATTTTATATCCCTTCGCATGTTCTGATGGGGGAATTATTTCTAATATATCTCCTCTATATCTAAAGCTTCCTCTTTTAAAATCAATATCATTTCTTTCAAATTGCATCTCAACTAATTTCTGATATAGTTTCTTTCTATTATAAGTTTCCCCTACTCTTAAGCAAAGCATAGATTCCTTATAATCAATAGGATCTCCAATACCATAAATACAAGAAACAGAGGCTACAACTATAGTATCATTATAATCCATTAATGCTGCAGTAGCTGCATGTCTCATTTCATCAATTTCTTCATTAATTTGAGCATCCTTCTCAATATAAGTATCACTCGAAACCACATAAGCCTCAGGCTGATAATAATCATAATAAGAAATAAAATATTCAACATGATTATTAGGAAATAATTCCTTCATTTCATTATATAGCTGTCCAGCTAAAGTCTTATTATGAGCTAGTATTAAAGTAGGTCTTTGAAGTCTTTCAATAATATTAGCCATAGTAAAAGTTTTACCTGTACCAGTCGCACCTAAAAGAGTTTGTCTTTTTATACCAGATTTAAAATTATTAACAATATCATCAATAGCCTTAGGTTGATCTCCTGTTGGCTTATATTTTGAATTAATTTTAAATTCCATAATGCTCCTTTCCAATTTAAAAGGCCTTAGAAAACTAAAGCCTAATTAAATTAATGATTAAATTCATCATATTTACAATATTCTTCTGTCATAATACCATCAAGAATATTCTTTAAATGGTCACCCATTCTTTCAATATTAGATAAAATCTCAACATAATGTTCAGCATTAATAACTGTACAATTTCCAGTATTAACACGATGTACATGTCTTTCATGGAAGCATTCTTCCATTCTATCTATTTCATCTTCATATTTAACAGCTAATGTAGCTTTTTCACTATCCCACTCAAGTAATGATTCTAAAGTATTATTAACCATATTTGTTAATACTGAATAGATTTGAGATAAATCCTGAGCACCATCATCAGATAAATGCATATTCTTATCATATCTTTCACTAAAGAATTCTATAATATTTGTGCAATGATCTCCAACACGTTCTAAATCCTTAATTAAATCAAGATATTTAGATAATAATGTAGAGGTTTTTTGATCCAAATCAGTAATAGTAAGTTTAATTAAATAATCATGAATTCTCTTATCAAGACAATTAACAGTCTTTTCTATTTCTAAGCCCTTTGAAGGTAAATCATCAATCTGCTCAAAACTATATTTTTCAACAATTTCAACATATTCTTTTACACATTCAGCCATATAATTAATAGCCTTTTTAGCAAATGATAATGCTAAAACTGAAGATTTATTAATTAATGAGTAATCTAATAGCTCATCAACAATCTTTTCTCTTTCATCCTGATGATCACGAATGATAAAGTTAGTAAGACTAACCATATATTTAACAAAGAAGAATAATACAAATGTTGTAACAACATTAAAGATAATATGAGCCACAGCTAAAGTCATTTCCTTATTAGCTCCATTAAACCAAGCTCCATCTATCCAATCCATCAATAATACAAATGGTCCTCTGCCACTTACTCCTGCAATAGTTAAAATAAAGAATAATAAAGATCCGAGCACATTAAATAAAGAATGGACAAATGCAGTTCTCTTTGCCTCAGTACCACCACCAAATGAAGCAATTAATGCTGTTACTGTAGTACCAATATTACAACCTAATAAAATAGGAAGAGCTCCTGCCATTGTAATACTTCCAGCACCTAATAGAGTTTGAAGAATTAGAATTGTTGCCGCACTAGATTGAACAAGAGCCGTAATCAATGTACCTAATAACAATCCAAATATAGGCCAATTTTCAAGCCATGAGAATAACATTCTAACTGGTTCTTCATATTCTGATAATATTTCCTTTAAAGGATTACCCATAAACCATAATCCTAAGAATAATAATCCAAAGCCTAAAAGCATACTTCCAGTTTGTTTAACCTTAACCTTCTTAAAAAAGAAAATCATTAAAGCCCCAATACCAACAAACCATAAAGCAAAAATTTCAATTTTCAATGACATCATAAATGGAGTTATAGTAGTACCTATATTCGCTCCCATAATAATACCAACAGCCTGAGGGAATGATAATAATCCCGCTCTAACTAAGCTTACTGTTAGGGCTGTAGTACCTGATGATGATTGTAATAATACAGTTACTATTGCTCCAATAAAAATACCCTTAATTGGAGTATTTGTAGATTTTTCAATAAATGTTTTTAAGCGGTCTCCTGCAATAGCCTTTAATGAATCACCTGTTAGCTCAATTCCATATAAGAATAAGCCTAAACCACCAATAATCATCATTATAAAGGCAAACCATGCAACCACACTACCATCAAATGAAAACGACGGCATTGAATCAGAATAATCTGAAAATATATTCAAAAACATAAAATATATCCTCCCGTTTACCTCTATTTTATAATGAATGCAACCATTATTCAACAAAATAATAACGTTTTTAGAAAAAAAAGAGACCTTTAAATACCTAAAGCTCTCTTCGCTAAAGAATCTGCCATATCATTATAATGATCATTAGTATGACTTTTAACCTTATGAAAGGTTATTTTTATCTTATTTCTTACCTTATCAGCAAATTCTACATATTTAATTGCAATTCCACTATTGGCCTTCCATTCATGCATAAACCACTTTTCAATACCTATATAATCATAAAAAATATCAAGGCTCTTAAATCCTCTATTTATAGCATACTGAATAATAAAGCCTGCTCCTTTAATTTCTCCTGAAACATTTCTAGAATTTGAATATTCATCAGCCTCATATTTTTTATTAAAAGTATATTCCTTTCCATCAACTAATAAAACACAACCAAAAGAATATTCACCATTTATATCATTATAAGAACCATCAATATAAGCTACAGGACCATTTATTTCATTTTTAATTACTTCACCACTAATAAATGCCTCTGCTTCTTCTAAGCTATTAAAGGATTTATATTTTGGTTTAATACATTCCTTTATTTTAATTTGAGCCTCATCCCAGCTATCAACAATAAATGAAGCATTTTCACCCTTAATCGCATAAAACTTCATACTATCACCGAAATAATAGTATCACATTTTCTTAATTAATTCACTATATTTCTTTAATAGGAGCATTATTTTTAAATAACTCTATCATTTTTTTACATGCATCAGGCATCTTACATAAAATAGAATCAACTAAATTATTATCTGAATTAAAGGCTAATAAAGATACTTCACTGTTATTGATTACTAAAAAACCTACTGGATTTATACTAACTCCGCCACTAGTACCACCACCAAATAATGGTTCATCTTTATTAGTATCCTTAATATCAGCACCACCACTAACAAAACCAAGCTTTAAGCTTGAAATAGGTAAAATAACACAATTATTATATTCTAATGGTGTTCCAATAATAGTATTAGCCTCAATCATTTTCTGCAATGATTCTAAGGATATTTCTAATAAATCATTAATAGGATGCATAACATCACCTCATAAATATCGTAATAATAAAGGCCCATATTATTTGAAATATACTAGTATGAGCCTTTAGATAATAATCAATCCCCTTATAGCGTGATTCTTCTAGCCTAATAATAGAGCTTCTAAAACCTCTAGCACGGCAGTTTAATATACTATATAAATAATTGGCCACAATAATAAATAATCCATCAGCAATTCCATATAATTCCTGATTTTTAGTACATTTTGCGACATAGAAGACATCAACCACACTATAAGAGATAGCATTTTTGATGAATAAATTATTTTTATGCCATTTATTCCTTATTTTATTAATTTTTTTACTCTCATATTTTATGAATCGTTGGTGGGGGATTAAGATGTCATGATTGAAAAGAGTAAAATATATTTTTATTGTATCATTTCTACTTAGGATATGAATACCTATTGGTAAAGAACTAATAACAATAACACTAAATAAAATAAGGATGGCAATAATCATTAATCATTCACCATCCTTATTATTATCTATTCTATTCTAAATTATTCAAAATTTGTAAACAAATTTTAGAGCTTCTATTTGCCATATCTTCCTCAAATTTCAAATAATCATCAATTTGATTTTCATCTCCAATAATATCAGAAATATATCTTAATACTACAAATTCAACTCCAGCCTTAACACATACTTGAGCAATACTAGCTCCTTCCATCTCGCAAAGGCTTCCCTCTTCTACCCCTATTTTTTCAAGCTGATGACATGATGACACAAACTGATCACCAGAATAAATTGTGCCCTCTTTATAATTAATTCCTAATTTATTTAAAGCCTTTTTTACTAATAAAATACTCTCAAGACTAGATGCATAATACTTAGGACATCCTGGTACCTGTCCATAGCTATAACCAAAAATAGTAGTATCAAAATCATGATAGCATAACCTAGTACCAATAATAACATCACGTGTCTTTAGTGGCTTCATTCCTCCTGCTATTCCAGTATTAATAATAAAATTACATTCGTATTCATTAATTAATAATGTAGCACACATTGCTGAATTAACCTTACCAACTCCAGATAATGCTAATACAACCTCACATTCCCCAATCATACCAGGATAAAAGCTAATTCCAAGCTTAATTTCCTCTTCTCCATCTAATAAAGCATCCCTTAATATATCAAGCTCTGGCTCCATTGCTGCAATAATACCAATTCTCATATTATACCCTCTTTCCAATTTCAACTTTAATTCTGCCACTTTTAGTTTCATTTCCAATATTATTTATAATAAAATGTCCCTTATGTCTAATACTTAATTCATCATTTAATGCTACACTATGACTAGTGTTATATATTATTTCATGATTTACCATCACAAGACCTAGAGTAATCATTTCATTAGCTTCCTTTCTAGATACACCTGTAGCTTGTGCTACAACCGCATCTAGTCTTAATGATGCTAAAAAACATAATCTATATTCATAATTAATTTCATGAATAATAGGATAATCTATTCTTTCAAGCTTAATAGGAGTATTTCCTACATAATTATATTCTTCAAGAATAAAACTAGAAATTTCTTCTGTACAGGCAAAATAACAATCCTTATCTATTAATACTATATCTCCAATACATTCTCTTTTAATGCCTAATCCCATTAAAGATCCTAAAATATCCCTATGGGAAATACTATAATATTTTTTATTATAAATAATATTATATACTACTATTTTAAAATCAACATTAGTCTTAAAGGGAGTAATTAAATATCTTTTTCTTTCAGCATTAATAATTCCTCCATCATTTAATACATAAATATTAAATGCTTTTGCTTCCTTTAATAAAATATCACTTTCTCTATCGCTTAAAAAAGGGAATAATATTACCTTATTTTCTTGGGCTCTTAATAATGCTGAATGGATTCTCTTTTTAAATTGTTCTAAATCGTCCATAAAATTCTTCCTAATCTTATATGAGTAGCTCCACATTCAATTGCTTCTTTATAATCATCACTCATTCCCATTGATAAATAGGGGATTTTTATATTAAAATCTTCTTCTATCTCAGTTTTTAATTTAGATAAGCTACTAAATTGATGAATTAAGGATTTTTTAGAAGAATCCTTAATAGCCATCATCATTAATCCAACAATATTTATATTTCTATATTTTAATACCTGTTCAATAAAACTATATAAATATTCAAGCTTAATTCCATTTTTATTTTCTTCTTCATTAATAGAAACCTCAATAAAACAATCTAGAGGTTTATTTCTAAGCTTATCAATAATTCCTGCAAGTTCTAAAGAATCTAAGGAATGTAGGCATTCAATTTCATTGACAATTAAATGAGCTTTATTTCTTTGAAGATGTCCAATAAAATGCCAAGAAATATTTAAATCCTTTAATAGAGATTTATGCTCTAAAAAAGTATCCACTCTATTCTCACCAAAATTATTTATTCCTACATTATATAAATCTCTCATCTCTAATGGAGTAACATATTTTGTTGCCGCAACAATCTTAACATTATTTGGAATTGTTGAAATAAAATCATTTATATCTTCTCTAAGCTTCATAATATACCTCAATAATTTATAATACACAAATATTATACAATTAATAATGGGTAAATAAAAGAAAAAAAGTAAAGAACAGCTAGGGAAGGCTGTTCTTTACAAATTGGGAGAGTTATAGTTTGCTTATGAAAAAAGTAATCTATCATTATTAGGGAGATTTTGATAGATAGCGTCTTTTATAAGACACTTATAGTATAACCATAAAATCTCGGAAAAATACTAAATTTTTTTGGGAAATTATGTGAAATGATAATTATTTTAATAGTTCTTTTATTTTATTTAATAAAATATCTACCTTTATAGGCTTATAAACACAATCATTCATTCCACTTTCAAATATCATTTGTCTATCTGCTAGGGATGAATTTGCTGTAAATGCTAAAATGGGAGTAATTTTATCAATCTTTCTTATTGTTTTTGCAACATCATAGCCACTTAATCCCGGCATCAAAATATCTAATAATACAAGATTAATATTATCTTCATTATTATATTTGTTAATAGCCTCATATCCATCCTTGGCTTCTACTACTAAATAGCCATTTTCTTCTAAAATACTACTAGAAATTTCAAGATTCATCTCATTGTCATCAACAACTAATATTTTCTTCATGATTCCACCTCATTCGAACTCATTATACAGCATATTTTTTTAAATAATGTCGAATGCTGTAGATATCAAATTAAGTTTCGATTAATTTCATCACCTTTGAAACACATCTTGCAGTATCAGAAGAAACCATACCATTTTCTCCAAATTCTTTTTTAGCACATTCTCCTGCTAAACCATTAATAAATGCACCTAAAGAAACTATATCTACTATATCAGACTTCAAATAGCCCAATAAACCAGTAAGGATTCCAATTAATACATCCCCCGAACCTGCAGTTGCCATACCAGGAGTACCACTATTTACAAAATAAGTTTTATTTTTATCTGTAATTATTGTTGTAGGTCCTTTAAGTAATAATGTTACATTATATTTTTTAGTAAAATTTCTACATGCATTAACTGGATTATTAAGTATTTCATCAATTTCCAAACCAGTAATTCTAGAAAATTCCTTTAAATGCGGTGTTAAAATAATATTACTTTTAGAATTATTTAATATATTTAAATTCATTTTTGATAATATTGTTAATGCATCGGCATCAATAATTAAATTACCTTCAAAATTTAATATTAAATATTCTAATATCAACTCTATTTCTTTATCAAGAGATATTCCGACTCCAATTGATAAACAATTAAGTCTATTAATAGCTTTTTTTAGCTCTATTTCATCAAAAATAAAGTTATTTCCATTTGATTTTAGGGGATAAATAGTTGCCTCTAATACATAGGGATATAATTTATCACTAATTATATCTGGTACTATTATCCTAGATACTCCGCATCCAGCATATAAAGAATTTTGTGCTAATGAGGCTAATTTTATAGCTCCAGGATACAATCTAGACCCACCCATAATGCCTACATAGCCATAATCTCCTTTATTAGAGAAATTCTTTCTTCTTTCTATTAATGCTTTTGCATTATCAATGTTAAATAACTCAACATCATATAAATAACTATATCCTAAATCCTTATTAATTAATTTATCTATATAATCCTTAGCATTATTAAGAAAATGACCATATTTATAATAACCTAATGAAATTGTTAAATTAGATTTTATTGCATTTTTAGCTAAACCATTTAAGGCATTAAGACCTGAATTAATATCAATAGAAATAACATATTTATTACTATTATTAATAATGTTAATTATATTACTTATTTTATCATTTAATTCACCCTTAAATCCAATTCCATATATCGCATCAATAATAATATCATAATTATTAATATTATCTAAATTAGAAACTATTTTTACACCTTTAGAAATAGCTAAATCATAATAATATTTTCCATCAATTGTAAAATCATCTTCACATAAAAATAATGAAGGAATTATTCCATTATCAATTAGTATTGTAGCTAAGGCATAGCCATCACTAGCATTATTTCCTTTTCCAGTAATAATTAGAATATTACCAAAATAATTATATGATTCATAAATAGCCAATGCTGCTTTATAAATTAGCTCCTTGTTAGTTGTTTTAGTATCCTCTAAATATTTATTTTCTAATAATCTAATTTCTTTTGGAGATAAAATCATTTTAAGCCTCCTATATAAAAAGGATTGTAAAAACAATCCCTATAATTTTAATATTTAATTAAAGCGTATAGCTTCTTTCCACGACGTAATACAATAAATTTTCCTTCAATAGCTAAATCCTTAGATAATTGATATTGTTCATCAGTAATTTTATCACCATTAACTAATACAGCACCATTACGAATGAATTCTCTTGCTTCTCTTTTGCTTGAGGCAAGATGGCTTGAGATTAAGGCATCAACTAAGCTACCCTCATATGATTCAATTGAAGGTAATTCATTAAATCCTTGAGCTATTTCATCTGCAGTAAGACTTTTTATATTACCACTGAATAAAGCTTCACTAATTTTTATAGCCTCATCATATGCTTCTTTACCATGAATAAATGTAATAACTTCACGAGCTAAAGCCTTATGAGCTTCTCTTAAATGAGGAGCTTCATTGTTTTTTCTTTCTAATTCTTCAATTTCTTCTTTAGAAAGGAAAGTTAAAAATTTAAGATAATCAATTACTTTAGAATCTTCTGAATTAATAAAGAATTGATACATTTCATAAGCAGATGTTTTATTAATATCTAACCAAATAGCTTTTCCATTAGTCTTACCAAATTTAGAACCATCACTCTTAGTTAATAATGGCATAGTAAATGAATAAGCTTCTTTTCCTTCTTTTTTTCTAATTAATTCAATACCTGCAGTAATATTTCCCCATTGGTCTTGACCTGCAACCTGAAGAGTAACATTTTTATGTTTATTTAAATACCAGAAATCTAATGCCTGCATAATCATATATGAAAATTCAGTATAAGTGATACCAGCATCTAATCTTCTAGCTATAATATCCTTATTAAGCATATAATTAATATTGAAATATTTACCAAAATCCCTTAAATAATCAATAAAATTAATATCCTTATACCAATCATAATTATTAACTACCTCACAACCAAATAGCTTAGTTATTTGAGTTTTTAAACAATTATAATTATGCTCTACCTCTTGATATGTAATCATAGGACGTTCACTATCTGGCTTAGGATCACCAATTAATCCTGTACCTCCACCGATTAAAATAATTGGATTATGGCCACTATCCTTTAATCTTTTACAAATTAAAAAGCTTGAAAAATGACCAATATGTAAACTATCTCCTGTAGGGTCAGTACCAATATAAAAGGTCATTCCTCCATTATTTAGTTTTTCTCTTAATGAAGGATCAGATACATCCTTAATTAATCCTCTCCATTCTAATTCTTCATAAATACCCATAAATAATTCCTCCTATAAATTAAAAAATAAAAATCCTTAGCAAAAGCTAAGGACGATTAAAAACCGCGGTACCACCTTAATTTCATACTACGAGTATGACACTTATTAATTATGCTTTCAAAGGCTGTAATTCAAAAATACCATTATATCTATTCTCACCACCATAGACTCTCTTATATTAATTAGTATTTTCTACTAAATCCTCTTCATCAAGCTATTTAGATTCTCTTTTAACAATTCGATATGGTAATACTACTCTTGCTTCACTTACCTCTTCATTTTTCATATACTTAGTAAGAAGACGCATTGAAACAGCACCTATATCATACACCGGAGTGTCAACACATGTCAAGGTTGGACGTGATAAAATTGCATATTTTGTATTTTGTAAGCCCACTACCGCAACATCCTCTGGCACTCTAAGACCATTCTTTATTGCCATATTGATAAAGCTTACTGCGATACTATCACGTACTGCAATAACACCATCAACCTTCTTAGTTTTCAAGAATTCCTCAAAATGTAATGAATTAATTTGTACATCACCGCTTGTGCGGAATACCATTGGCTCTAATCCGGCTTCCTCCATAGCTCTTGTATATCCAATAAGCTTATGGTTATTAACTGAATATCTACGAACAGTAGAAACTAAATATACATTTTTTCTACCCTCACTAATAAATTCCTTAGTGATTTCATAGGTTGCCTTTTCATAATCAATATTTACAGATGGAATATTTGTTCCATCATAAAAAACATTACATAAAACAACAGGGATTTGAGCATCCTGAATTTGACCAATAACCAAATCCATATCATCATGTACAAGCTCGTCATTTAAAAATAAAATTCCATCAACCTGTTCTGCAATAATTACACGCATAGATTCGCGGATATCATCATTTTCACCAATAGTAAAAATCTTAACTGCATAATCATATTTTTTTGCGATATCTACAATACCAGTAAGCAGTTGTGAGGTTGAAGCACGAGAAATATCGGCCATAATAATACCAATAGTAGTAGTTTTTCTACTAGCAAGTCCTCTAGCTATGGCATTTGGTCTATATCCCAATTCTTTAATAACCTTAAGAACTCTATCTCTAGTTTCAGCATTAACCTTCTCAGGATTATTCATTACACGACTGACAGTAGCTAAAGAGACTCCTGCCTTACCTGCAACATCATAAATTGTTGTATTTGCCATTTATAATTCACCTCGCGATATATAATGATTATAGCATAGCATAAAAATCTTTTCAATAATTTTACATAAAAAAATGAAAACGATTTTATAGACAAATAATTACATTATTCTCTTAAAAAACAAATATAATTAGAAAATATTATCATTAAATAGTTTTAAATATAAATTATAAATACTACCTGCGCCTACAAATAATATAACATCATATTCATTTATTATTGATTTAATATCATTAAAATTTATATAAGGATAATTAAGACTACTTTTTATAAATTCATCAAGTTTAATATTTTTATTCTCTCTAGCACTTGTAAATACAGGTAATAAATAGCACTTATCAAATAAAGCCAAGGTATTATTAAAATCATTTAAAAAGGTAATTGTTCTTGTATAAGTATGAGGTTCGAAGATGATACAATTTTTTTTATTAGGATACCTATTAATAATAGTTTCATGTAAAAAACTGATTTCAGTTGGATGATGAGCATAATCTGCAATTATTGTTTTATTATGATAATTTCTTTCTTCAAATCTTCTTTTTGGCATTTGAAACCTTTTAATCTTATGAATAAGCCTCAATATATCTATATCTAATTCCTTCATTACTGCATAACAGGCTGCTAAATCGTATGCATAATGAATTCCATATAACGGAAATTTAATTGCGTGGTGATTTATTATTGTTGTACCCTTATAATATGTAAAAACAACATCATTATTATCATTTATTCCAAAAAATATAATGTTATTTTTAGATAATTTTTGACAATATCTATCATCACCATTTGCAATAACTAGCTTTGATTTATAGGCAAGCTTATTAAAGGCGTTAAAATACTCTTCCTTGTTATTAAAATAATCAGAATGATCATAATCAATATTTAGAATAACTAATATATCAGGATTATAGTTTAGAAAGCTTTCCATATATTCACAAGCCTCCATTACAAATATTTTACCTTTTCCACCACCACTTCCATCTCCTATTAAATATTTAGAATCAATTACACTTGAAATTAATTTAGTAGTAAGAGTTTTACCATGGCTACCACTAACACAAATCCAAAAGGAATCTTTAAAATGTTTTTTTAAAAAATTGGGATAATAATCGTAATTATAACCCATTTTTAAAATATAATTAGTTATTTTATGATTTCTATAAGCATTACCAATTATATAAAAATATGAAGGTTTGAGTTTCATATTATAAAAGTTATCTATGTTTATATTTAAGCCCTTTTCAGTAAAAAAATGCTCCTTTGAATCTACTCCCTTTACTATATGTCCCTCACTAATTAATAGTTTTGCAAGAGCACTCATTCCACTACCCTTAATTCCAATTAAATAATATATCAAAAATATCACCATATAATTATATGCTTATAATTTAATTTATATATATTAATTATAGCCAAAAAAAATCTCTTGAGTCAAAACCCAAGAGATTTATATTTATTTATTTATTTTGCACAAGCATTACAAAGCTCAACAAAGCTATCAGCCTTTAATGAAGCACCACCAACTAGTCCTCCATCAATATTAGGCATTGACATAAGCTCATTTACATTCTTTGTATTAACAGAACCACCATATAATATTCTAATATTATTTGAAATAGCCTCACCATACATATCCTTTAATACTGAACGAATATAAGAACATGCATCCTCAGCCATTTCTGATGTAGCACTCTTTCCTGTACCAATTGCCCATACTGGTTCATATGCAACAATTACATTTTCAGGATTAGAGATTTTAACTCCATCAAAGCCCTTTGTTATTTGTTCTTTTAATACAGCATTTGTAGAACCAGCTTCTCTTTCTTCTAACACCTCACCAACACATACGATTGGCTTCAAATCAAATTCTAATGCTTTTTTAATTTTAGCATTTACTGATTCATTAGTTTCGTTGTAATAGGCTCTTCTTTCACTATGACCTAAAATAACATATTCTACTTCAGTATCACGTAGCATAACAGGTGAAATTTCACCAGTATAAGCACCACTATCATTTTGGTTCATATTTTGAGCTCCAATTTGTAAAGTAGTTCTTCTTTTTACTAAATCACGAAGAATAATAGCAGGAGCGCAAACAACACAATCAACAGAATCAGGTAGCTTTCCTTCAACAGCTAGAATAAATGAAATAGCTTCATCTCTAGTCTTATTCATCTTCCAGTTACCTGCAAGCATTGGTTTTCTCATCTTTAAATCCTCTTTCAATTATTATTTTTCAAGAATAGTTGCGATATCATTTATAGCAGCTTCAGCTTGATCACCACTTGCTTCAATTATTACATTCTCACCACAAGGGATTGCTAAAGACATTAAACCTAAAATTGATTTAACATCAATAGTCTTATTTTTATAATGTAAATTAATATCAACAGAATATTGAGATGCAGCTTGAACTATCTTTGCAGCTAATGCTGCATGTAATCCAACTGTACTTTTTACAACAATTTGCTTTTGCATTTTAAATCTCTCCTTTATAATGAATAGCTTTAACTACTAAATAGAACTATTCTTATTTTACTTTTCGTCTACGCAAGCAATACCAGGTAAAGTTTTTCCTTCAAGATATTCTAATGAAGCTCCACCACCAGTAGAAATGTGGCTAACTTTAGAAGCATATCCTAATTGCTCTGCAGCAGCAGCACTATCACCACCACCGATAATAGTTGCAGCACCCTCAGTAGTTAATTTAGCTAATAATTCACATACACCAACTGTACCAGCGGCATAATTCTTCATTTCGAATACACCCATAGGTCCATTCCATACAACTGTCTTAGCACCAGCTAATTCACTAGCGAATAATTCTAATGTCTTAGGACCAATATCAAGACCCATATCATCTTGATCGAATGCATCAACACTCTTAGCAGTACCTAAAGTATCTTCAAATGCCTTATTTACAACAGCATCAACTGGTAATACAATCTTACCATTAGCCTTAGCTAATAAATCCTTAGCTAAATCTAATTTATCCTCTTCACAGCGTGAAGCACCAATATTCTTACCTAAAGCCTTTAAGAATGTGAACATCATAGCTCCACCAACTAAAATCTTATCAGCCTTTTCAATTAATGCCTCAATAACACCGATTTTATCAGAAACCTTAGAACCACCTAAAATAGCAACATATGGTCTCTTTGGTTCATCAACAGCACCACCAATGAACTTAATTTCCTTTTCTAATAAGAAACCAGCAGCAGTCTCACTAACGTTTGCTGCAATACCTACATTTGAAGCTGCAGCACGGTGAGCTGTACCAAATGCATCATTAACAAATACATCACCTAAAGAGGCCCAATATTTACCTAATTCAGCATCATTCTTAGATTCTCTTTTTACTTCCTTATTTAAGGCAACATCAAAGTCTTCATTTCTTGTGTTAGCAAACATAAGGATTTCGCCTTCACCAAGATTTTTAGCTGCTTCTTCTAATTCAGCACCTCTTGTAGCATTGACAAACTTTACAGGCTTCTTGATTAATTCCTCTAAACGCTTAGCAACAGGAGTAATATCATTCTTTGTGATATCAGCTGCTTCCTTAACACGTCCTAAATGAGAAAATACAATTGCCTTTCCACCATGATTGATTACATACTCGATTGTAGGTAAAGCTGCACGAATACGAGTGTCATCTGTAATCACACCATTCTTCATAGGAACGTTAAAATCAACACGGATTAAAACCTTCTTACCTGAAACATTTAAATCTGAAACAATTTTCTTAGCCATAATATTATATTAACCTCCATTAAAATAGCTATCTTTTTATTCAAAAATATTATATCACAAATTTAAAACGATATACAATGTTTTTGCTTTGCAAGTGTTTTCCTAATTCAATTTTTTTATATTTTTACTAAAAATATACTATTTTGAATATCTTTCTCTTTTTCTTTCATTAAAATATGCATAATTTGAATAATGCTTATATAATAAATTCTTAGCAATATCTCCTTTTAAACTATAACTAATTTCTAAATATTTTATTCTAGCATATAAATCATTTCTATCAAGTAAATTAAGTCTAGAACAATTATATAAATAAAGACCAGCTTCCTTTTTATATTTCAAAGATAAATAATTATATAAGATTTTAATTCTCATATTATTAGTATTATCATCTAAATAAGCTAAGGCTTTATTATTCTTATAATAAAATATTAGTATGTTAATATATTCATTAAACATACTAGATTCTTTATTAATTCCCTTTTTAATTTTCTTGAGTAATTCTTTTTCACTAGAGTATTTTAGTATTTCTAATACATTTAAATAAACTTTAAAGCCTATAGAATAATATAAGTCATAATATCTCTTAGGTATATTGCTGATAGGTCTTCCATGAATTCTAACATATTCTAAAAATAACTCTGTTTTTGGAAAACAAAGCTCATAAAAAATATCATTAGCTGTAGAATATATTGAAATATAATCAACACCATTATGAACATATTTAAAAATATATATTTCTTCATATACTTTTTTCTCATCAAGTCTTAAAAAATCCTTAATTGGCTCTATATCTAATTTATTATCTTTATTCTTATTCTTTTTTATCAATTCATATGCATTCTCATAGGCTTTATCATTAATAGCCCTAATAAATAGTTTTTTATCTTCTAAATAAGAATTTTTATTATATTCTTCAATTTCATCATCAATCATTTCAAGCTTTAATTCCTTAGTTATCTTATTTAATATAGAAAGAGGACTAGACATTACTAAGGAAACATCAACACTGCCATTAATTGTCTCATTATTTGAAGAATAAAAATATCTTAAATTTTGAATAGCTCCATCAAAAAAATTATATAAATAATAGTTTTTTTCTATTAAAAGCTTGCTATCATCTATTTTTATATATTCACTACTATTAATTAATTTTAAAAATAAGCTTCTTGCCTCATTTAAGGATTTATTATGTATTATTCTATATTTCATAAAAACCTCACCTATATAAAACTATGACAAAATAAACTAAATTAGAAGAAAAGAATATTTTATATCCTTCAAATATAGATTTTTTTTAACATTTTTTATACAATAATAAATAACTAGTATCAATTTGAGGTGAATTTATGCAAACAATACTTAATATTTTTTTAGGTTCTTCTATTGTCGAATTAAAAAAAGAAAGAGAAGCTATTAAAAGTATGATCACAGATATTAATAGTAAGCTTAGAAAAAAGAATATTTTGATATATTTATATGCTTGTGAACAAAAAGATTTAATATACAAAGGTTATAGATCTCAAGATGAATTAAATGATGATGTTAGAAAAAGTGATTATTCAATTTTTATTATAGGTAAATCATTAGGAGAAAAAACAAAAGAGGAATTTAATATTGCGCTAGATGGATTCAATAAAAACAATAAACCTCAAATAATGGTAATGTTTAAAAAGATTCCAGAATATGAAAAAGATCATAGTGTAATATATTTCCAAAAAGAATTAGCTGAAAAATATGAATACTATTATGAGCAATATGAAACTGAGTCTGATGCTGCTGCAATAGTTGCCTCATTAATTAATTCTATTAGTGGTGAGCTTTTAGTATCTCAAAGTGACGGTGTTTATATAGATGGAGAAAAGCTTTATGATTATGATAGGGAAATAAACAATAATAAACAAGTAAATGAAATTAAAACAAAAATAAATACTCTTGAAAATAAAATAAAGCTTGATAATACTAATGAAGAATTAAAAATAGAATTATCAAATTATCAGAAGAAGCTTTTCTTTTTAACTAATTCAATTAATAATATCTTATTATCATTAGCTGATTCCGTTGGATTTGGAGTTACTAATGAATATAAAAAGGCAGTTGATTTTATAAAAGGTGGCGATACAATTCTTGCAAAATCAACATTAGAATATAATTCTATTTTAAGACATAAAGAATATATAGACAATATATTAGAATTAAGAAAAACCTTAATTAATTCTGTTAATGCCTTAATAAAAGAAAATAATCTATTAATTAAGCTAAAAGCTTTAGAAAGAATAGATGATTTAGAAATAAGAAAGCTATATGAAGAAAACATTGCATTAGAGAACTATGCCGGAATTGAACCTATAAGTGAATATAATTATGGAGATTATTTATTTGGTGTTACAGATTATTATAAAGCATTCAATCATATTTATTCTTATTTTTCATATTTATATTATGCGAAAGGTCAAAATAATCAAAAGCTATATGAAATGGCTAAAACTATATTAAGATTAGGTACTATTTATTCTCATATTTTTCAATTTAATGATGCGAAATATTGTTATTCTACCTCTGTAAAAATACATGAAGAGCTTGCAAAAGAAAATGCTAAGCTTTATATCTTACAAAGAGCTGATTCCTATAATAAGCTAGGTAATGTTTGTGATGATCTTAAGGATTATAATTTAGGAGAATTTTATCATAATAAGGCTATTGAGTTATATAAAGAATCATATGATGATTATAAAGAGTGTAAATATGAATTAGGCTATAGCTATAATAAACAAGGTAATATTTTTAGACATAAAGCCTTAGAAGAAAAAAATAATAATTTATTTGATGAAGCAAATAAGGATTTTGAAAAAGCATTATATTATTATAATTTAAATAAAAGCTTTACATTAGAAAATCTAATGGATAGTAGAAAGAAAAAAGAGACCTTAGGAATTAATGAAAAATCCATTGGTCTAACTTATCATTCTATGGGAGATTATAATGAAGCAATAAAGCATTTTAATAATTCATTAGAATATTTTGAAGAAAGTGTATCTAAAAAAGTATTATATGTATGCTTCCAATATGCAAAAGTTTTATATCATAAATCTATGTCACTGTATTTATCATCCCCTGAAGATATAGATATAAAAGATGATATTAGAGACTATTTGTGTGATGGTCAAAAATATTTATTAGAGTTATACGAAAAGAAGATAAATTTAAGAGAAGTATTATTTGAATTATCAAGAAATTATTCTTTATTATATTCAATAAGAAAAAATAATAAATATATTGAGATTAAAGAAAAATATGATAATGAGCTTAAAGAGCTTAGTTCAAATAAATTATTCTCTATTTCTACAAGATTATATTAATTAGAAAAAAGTTCTCATTTGAGAACTTTTATTTTGAATCAATATATTTAATATTAATTACAAATACAAGCATTGATGCCATTTCTAAAAGTATAGCTACCCATATATTTATAATTCCAAATAAAGATAATAATATTATTGCAATTCTAAGTATCATATCAGATATAAAATCAAAATATATAACATTTAAGGTTCTTTTAGATATTTCCACTGCCTTTTGTAGTTGATTTAGATCATTACCTAATACAAAAACATAAGGTAATGAATATAATTCATCATCCATACTTCCAGCCTCGAGTATAATACCTAAATCTGCTTCTTTAAATAGTTCTAGCTCATCATGCTTAGAGCCTATATAGCAAACTACATCATTTTTATCTTTATTATTCTTATACTCATTTACTATTCTTTTTTTATCTTGAGATAATAATTGACATTTATAGTCATCTAGCATCAATCTATCAGCCAAGCTAGAAGATACTGCCTCATTATCCCTTGTAAGCATAATTATTTTAGCTCCACTAGTAGATAAATAAGATAATAGCGAAGAAGCTTCAGGTCTTACTTCATCAGATATTACTATAGTACCTAAAAATTTTTTATTAAATGCTAAATATAAAATAGTACCTATTGAATCATTTTTTAAATATTTAATATCATGTTCAAGCATTAATCTTTCATTGCCACATATAATAATATTCTTATTCTTTTTAGCAACAATACCTAATTCATTTTCAGTAATTATTTGATATCCCTTATCATAATTTGCTTTATATGCTCCTCTTAATGCCTCAGAAATTGGTTTAGTCGAATTATAATGAGCCTCACAAGCATAACGTAAAATAATATTTCTACTTTTTTGAGGAAATACATTAGCTACTGAAAAATGACCATTAGTTAATGTGCCTGTTTTATCAAAAATAAAGGTTTTAACCTTAGACAATTTTTCTAAATAATTAGCATTTTTTATTAACACATGATTTAATGAAGCATTTGTAAGTCCATATGAGAATGCTAAAATAACAGAATTAAATAATTGATAAGTACTTGAAATAACTAAAATATTAATACTTCTTAATATCCACCCCATATGATTTCCATCAAACATTGGAGGAATAAAAGCTATAAGTACTGAAAATATCAGCATAATGGGAGAATAAAATTTATCAAGTTTTTTAATTAATCTTTCTATTATTGATAATGATTTAGATTCATTATCAGTAAAATTAACTATTTTATAAACCTTTGAATCAAAATATTTTTCTTTTACTTTAATTTCAATTGTTTCTTCTTCATTATAAGCACCACTACAAACAAAATCACCTGAGGCTAATGCTGTTTTTTTATCAATACCTAATACTGGCATATAATTGATAGTAGTTTTTCCTTTTACAATTATACCATCAACTGGAATAACAGTTTCAGGATTAATAACTATTACATCATTCACTCTAATTGATTCAATTGTTTGAGTTTCATAGTTATTTCTAGTTTTCTTTAAGACAATTTCTTCTTTTATTCTTGAAAAATCATTATATAAATTACGATATCTATCAGCAAAAACAGACTCTAGTATTATAACAAATTGATAAAGTATCATATATAGTACAGGGGTTGCAATATATCTTACTGTTTCATTAATTGTACTATAAAAAATACCAGTAATAAATATTGAAATAGAAGCTATAATAACTAATATTTTTTCATCAAAGAATTGTTTATTCTTTAGAGCAAGATATGCTTTATAATAAACATCATATCCAGCATAAACATAAATAGATAAGTATATTATTAAAGGTATTATCCATAATATCTTTTTATTTGGTATAAAATCTACATTTAAAGCATTAAGAATTAAGGATGATAAATATACTAATAAAAAAATTACAGTAGAAATAATTATTCTTTTTAATTTTTCCTTTTGTTTCTTTTTCATCCGACAATATCAAAATCAGGTTCAATTTTTTTAGCTGTAGTTATAGCCTTTTTATAAATAGCCTCATATTCAGAATCACTTGCATCTAAAATCATCTTTTGAGTAATAAAATTAACCTGAACTGAATTTACTCCTTCAATTTTCTTTATTGCAGCCTCAATTTTTTGAGCACAAACAGCACAATCAACCTCAATTTTATAAATTTTTTTCATAAGTTCCCTCCTACTTATCCTCTAATACATGTGCTAAGGCACATTCAAACAATGTAGAAACATGATCATCATCTAATGAATAAATCATTTCCTTTCCATCCCTTTTGCATTTAACAAGCTTTGCCTGTTTTAAGGTTCTTAATTGGTGTGACACTGCATATTTTGTCATATTTACTGCATTTGAAATATCGCTAACGCAGAAATCACCCTTTTCTAAAACAAAAAGAATTCTTGTTCTAGTAGGATCACCTAAAACCTTAAAAAGCTCTGATAAATCACCAATGACCTCTTCATTAGGTATACTTTCTTTTACTTCTTTTATTTCCATAACATCACCTTTATTTCAGTATATCACAGTTGAATAATTTGTCAACTGTTTAATTGTAATTAACTAATTGAAGATTAGAAATAATAAATGAAGTAATTCCTTTAACATTATCCTTTTTAAGATTTCCAGTAGCTATGTAAATATTATTATCATTAATTTCAAAATTAAATGTAGTTAAGGTTTTAGGAAAAATAACAAATTCTAACTCATTTGCTTCATCCTCTAATTGTCCAACTAGCATTAATTCTTTCTTTTTTGTTGTAATCTTTTTTATCTTTACAAAATGAATTAAAATATTGGCTACCATTTCATACCTTAAACATTTTATAGGAACGATACTATTATTCTTCTTAATTGAATCCATATTTCTAAACATATTATATTCAAGATTAAAACCTAAATATTTCTTTTCCATTTCTCTTAAATACGATAGTTCATATTCAGTTTTATTTACAATTGGATTATCAATAAATTTAAGAAATAAATCATCCTCTTTAGTAGATGCTTCAATCATACTCTTTTTAGTATCCTTAAAGATATCAAGAGCGCCAGAAAATATTAATGCAGTAATCACATTGCTACCAATATTACTATTTCTATTCTTAAAATCAGAATAGCTTTTATATAAGCCATTATTATTTCTTTCTAAAACTATAGAAAGAGTAACGGCCTCTCCAATAGAAAAAATAGCATTTAAAGGTATAAATAAGCCAACTTTTGTTGATACAAATTTATTAGTAGAAACATTAATATTTGGTTTATTTATTACTAAACCTCTATTTTTAGCATATCTAAAATATTGAAGCATTGTATCTTGATTACTAATAACATTATTTAAAATATTAGACATAAATATAGGAAAATAATTAACTTTTAAATATGCCATTTGGTAACATAATAATGCATAAGCTACTGAATGTGATCTATTAAAACCATAATTTGCAAATTTATATATCAATTGATATATTTCAGTTGCAGTTTCTCTTTCATAACCCTTATTAACGGAACGATTAATAAAATCTGATGCCATTTCATGAAGCTTAGTAGAATCCTTTTTAGATACAGCGCGTCTTAAAATATCAGCCTCACCTAATGAATATCCACTAAATACTTGAGCTATTCTCATAATTTGTTCTTGATATACAATTATTCCGTATGTGCTTTTTAATATTGGCTCTAAATCTGGATGTATATATTCAATTTTTTCTCCATGCTTACGTCTAATAAATTCATCAATATTATCCATAGGTCCTGGCCTATATAATGCTAAAACTGCTACTAAATCCTCAAAACAGGTGGGTTTAAGCTTAACTAATACATTTCTGATACCCTGTGATTCTAATTGAAATATTCCTAATGTATCTCCCTTTTGAAGCATTTTAAATACATTAGAATCGTTTAACGGAATATTTCTTAAATCATTCATTGAAAAATTAATATCTTGCATCATATTAGAAATCATAGTTAAATTTCTAATACCTAAAAAATCCATTTTTAAAAGACCAATTTTTTCTAAATCAGAAGCTTCAAGCTGAGATTGATACAAATCATTAATTCCTTCTTGTAATGGAATAACCTCATCTAAAGGCTTTGAAGATAAAATAATACCTGCAGCATGAGTAGAAATATGTTTAGGTAACCCTTCTATTCCTCTTGCAATATATAGAAAATGATACATTTCTGTACCCTCATATTCCTTTAATAGCTCATCATAGCCTCTTTCTAAGACCATATCAATTATTTTTTCAATTCTACTAACCTCAATCTTACATACCCTAGCTAATTCTCTTACAGAGCTTTTAATTTGAAAAGTACCAAATGCTGAAATATTGCATACATGATCCTTCCCATATAGTTCCTCAACATGCTTAATTACTCTATCTCTATCAACATCGGGAAAATCAGTATCAATATCTGGCATTGAAATACGTTCAGGATTTAAAAATCTTTCGAACAATAAATCATATTCTATAGGATTAACCTCTGTTATACCAAGACAATATGCCACTAAGCTTCCTGCAGCACTACCTCTACCTGGGCCAACTAAAATTCCATTATTTTTAGAATATTTAATAAAATCCCATACAATTAAAAAATAATCATCATAGCCCATTTTATGTATAACTGAAAGTTCATAATTTAATCTATTAATATACAAATGATTATTAAAGCCTCTTTTTTCTAATCCTTTAAAGCACAATGCTTCTAAATATTTAAAAGAGGAAATACCTTTATTATTAGGAAATTTAGGGAGTTCTATTTTTTCTTTAAATAAATCTAAATTAATACTATTAATGAATGTATCAATTCTTTCATCTACTAATGGATTAGAATCAAAACTATAATCATCAAATTCACCAACAGTAAATTCTTTATTTCCAATTCTAGCCAATGCTTCACAAATACAAGCATCCTTATTAGAAGGATAAATACATTTATGAATAGGTAATGTTTTTATATTACGCTCCATTACATATTTTTCTATCCTTGTATTAATATCGATTTTATCTAGCTTATTAGTATATGAAATACCCATATACCAATCGTTATTAAATTGACTTAGCTTTTCGTCTAATAGCTTATATTCTCTTTTATAAAACAATCTTTCTAAATAAGAATCATTAAATACATAAATATAATAAATATTTTTATAATTAATAATATCATTAAGGTCATTAATTCCTATAGTATTTACTAATGTAGTTATTTTGAGTAATTCCTTATATCCTAAATTATTTTTAGCATATAATAATACTTTTGATTCATAAGAATCATCCTCTATAAAGGTGTATTCTAAGCCTATAACAGGCTTAATATTATTTGCTATACATTTAGTATAAAACTTATAATTTCCATATAAATTACTATCTGTAATCGTTAAAAAATCAAATGAAGCGGCCTTAGCCATACTAATATAATCATCTAGTCGATTACAACTTGATAGCATATTGTATTCAGTTTGACCATAGATAAACCCCTTCATAAGTAGCCTCCTAAAATAGTATTTTTATTTTACCATAAAACAAGATAAATTTAAATAATAGAAGAGAACAAAAGTGAAAAATAAATTTTTCACCTTTAAGGCCATTCGGCCTTTTTTT
>CAMEJG010000006.1 GCA_945919465.1 uncultured Anaeroplasma sp.
CGTGCTCTCATATTATACTATACACATTTTTTAATGTCAACAACTATTTTATCTTTTTTTAAACAAAAATTTCTTTTTGAAAACAAAAAAGCTCCTAGTCATACTAGGAACCCTTTTTTTATCCAATAACCTTTACAGTGCCATCTTCATATATTTCTATATCCATATCATCCTTAACATAATTTAAGAATTCATCACCCAAATTATCAATTGTAGGCATTTTAGTATCAGTCCAAACTGATGCAAGAATAGCCCCAGCAGCAGCTAAAGAATCAATAGTCTTTGAAAATAATAACGCACCAGGAGCACAATTTGTACATGCAGCATTATATAAAACCATACCACCAGTCGTAGAACCAATAGTTTGTGGTAAACATAATGCTACTCCTACAGTAGATTTACCATATAAATCTCTATTATTTTGGTCAGTACAAATATTTTTTCCTTCTTTGCAATTCTTATATGATGCTAAAGTATTAAAACCCTCATGGGAAACTAATGCCTTAAGCTTTGCAGTACCAGGAGTAACTACTCTTCCTTTAAAAATCTTTTCCATCAGCATTTACCTCCTGTAATTTCTTCAAGTATTTCAGAATCAGTATAATATTTTGATGAAGTATATGTTCTTAGCTTATTAGAATTTGTAATTACAGGCATTTTAGCACATAATGGATTATTCATATACATTAATGGACAAATATATGACAATACTACACCCATATTTTTAAGTTTTTCTGCATTTTCAGTTTGATTGAACTTATCAATAATATAAGGAGATGCAGTAAATACTGTTTTTATTGAAACTTTTTTCTTGTTCTTTTCTTTAAGTTTATTTTCAAGAGCTAAAGTCCAGTCTGTTAATTGCTTAAATGTCATATGAGGGCATCCCATAAAGCATAGCTTTGGTTTGCTATCAGGATTCTTCCAAATAACTGGATAACTATTCTTAACTCTTTCAAGCTCTTTATCATCAATAATATATTCCTGAATATTATCAGCTAAAAGACTTTCTCCTTGCTCAATAGCCTCAGGAGTTAATCCTTCAACATGGTATAATCCTACAGAACCATTAGAAGCTGTTGCAGCACCAAAATCCTTTAAATAGCCAATTGTATCCTCATCTAATTCAGTACCAATAAAATCAGTTAATCCCTTAATATATGGTACTCCGTCCATAACCTTCATTCCAATTGCAGAACCTAATAATTGGGCCTCAGGCTTTTTACTAGTTTTTACTTTAACAATCCAATTAGCTTTTCTTCCTTCATCAGTCAACAATCCGAAATATGGAACATAACCGACAATAGAACCAAACATTTCAATAATGCCTGAATTTCTATTGCATCTAGCTCCAATAACAGAGTTAGCATAATTTACAGCACTTGATTCTGCCCATGAAAGAATATCTCCCTTTTTAGGAGTATTTCCCATTTCTTTTAAATAACAAGTACATGAGAATGCCTTATCATCTCTAAGACCTATTTTAGATAATTGCTTCTCATATCTTTCTTGGGGACTATATAATACCTTAAATACAATATCTTGAAGTAAATTCTTTGGTACATTTGGATCTAATGGTCTTGGGTCTGCAGTAAATTTTTGCTTAGAAACCAAATTAGCATCAATTAATTGATCCATTAAATCAAATACACCCTTAACAATATAAATACCAAAGCTTGTAACAATATGGCCAGTACCTTCTGCAATTGGTACCATTTTAGTAGCCCCAAAAGTATCACCATACATTACTAAAGTCTTTAAAATTTTCGCCATTACCTCGCCTTGGCTACCATCTAAAATGGCTTTTTGTTCATCAGTTAAAATCATTATGCCATCTCCTCTATAGCTTCATTGCAATATCCCAACTACGCCAAATAACTGTTCTTAAATTACCTACTTGATTACAATCACCAACTAAATGGACCTTTTGATTTTCAAATTGATTATTTGGATGATATCCCATTGAACGAATTACACTATCACCCGTAATTTCAATAACATTGCCAAACTTATCAGTAACCATAACTCCATCCTCAGTGATTTCATTAACTTTTGTTTCTAAATAAACTTTAACTCTATTTAAATTAAAGAAATCTCTTAAATATGAGCTATTAGCTAAACAAACACCTGTTTGAGCTATTAAATCATTCTTCATTTCAACAATAGTTGGTTTTTTACCCTTATTATATAATTCTAAAGCAATTTCGCATCCTGATAATCCACCACCAATAATTATTGGATTATCACCTACTTCTTTTTGACCTAATAAATATTCACAAGCCTCAATACTATGTTCAATACCTTTAATATTAGGATTATTTGGCTTAGCACCAATGGCTACAACAATATCATCATATTCTTTTAATTCATCTAAAGAATTAACCATTGTATTAAAATGAATTTCTATATTAAGATCCTTCATTTCTTTCTTATACCATTCAATCAATGCCTTATCATTTTCTTTAAATGATGGTTTTGCAGCAGCAATAAACACACCACCTAGTTCGTTACTCTTTTCAAAAATAACAGGTGTATGTCCTCTCTTTTTAAGTACACGTGCAGTTTCCATACCGCCAATACCACCACCAATAATAGCAATCTTCTTTGGCTTTGTAGTTTTAACGATCTTATATTTCTTAGATTGCATTGTTTCTGGATTTAAAGCGCATCTTGCCATACCAGCATTATCACTTAGCTTTTGATCATTTCCAACACCATTATAATGTGCCATATTAAAACAACCATTATGACAACAAATACAAGGTCTAATAGAGTCCTCATCTTCATTCATAAGCTTAGTTACCCATTCTGAATCAGCAAGGAATTGTCTTGCAACACCCATCGCATCAATTTCATTATTTGAAATAGCTAGAGCAGCTACACTAGGTGTCATTCTTCCAGCACATACAACTGGAATAGAAACATGCTTTTTAATTTCTTTAACAATATCTAAATTACAATTTAATGGCATATATCCAGGAGGATGAGCCCAATACCACGCATCATATGTACCATTATCGCAATTTAACATATCATAGCCTGCTGCCTCTAAGTATTTAGCAGCCTTAATACCCTCTTCTAAATCTCTTCCTACTTCAACATAATCTTCACCAGGTAACGCACCCTTACCAAAGCCCTTTGTTTTAGATACAACTGAATATCTCAATGAAACAGGGAAATCATTACCACAAGCTTTTTTAATAGCTTGAACAATCTCTACTGGAAAACGATATCTATTTTCAAAGCTTCCACCATATTGGTCATTTCTAAAATTAGTGTAGTGCATTGTAAATTGATCTAATAAATAACCCTCATGGACAGCATGAATTTCAACTCCATCAACTCCAGCTTCCTTTAATAAAACAGATATTCTAACAAAAGCATCTGTCATTTTATGAATTTCAGCAACTGTTAATGGTCTAGACATAATAGATGAATCCCATCTATTTGGAGTTCTTGATGCACTTGCAGTTAAATAATCAACATTTAATATAGGTTTTAAAACAGTTCCTAAAGCTTTATTCTTTAAAGCCTTTATCATTAAATCATTAATAGCTAAGCTTCTTCCAAATCCAGCAGTTAACTGTATAAATAGTTTAGCCCCAGTTTTATGGAATTCCTCCATAAAGCTTTTAAGCTTATTAAACTTTCCTTTTCCTTGATATAACCATTTTCCTAATAATATATCCTTTATTGGTGCTATACCAGGTAAAACTAATCCAACATTATTTTTAGCCTTATCTAATAAAAATTTTGCTGCCTCTTCATCAAAATGATTTGGCTCCATCCATCCAAAAATAGATGTACCACCCATAGAAGTCATAACAATGCGGTTTTTAATTTCAACATTGCCAATTTTCCAGGGGGTAAACAATGGTTTATAACAATCCTTCACTTTATCACTCCTCATATACTTTTTACTTATTAAAACTACACTATTTTTGCTTCTTTAGCAAAAGCTAAAATGGATTGAACTGCAGATATTGCTGCTTTTTTATTTTTATATGTTTCTCCTGTCATAACTAATCTCAACTGAGAGTTATATAATTTAAAGAAGGAATTAGAATTCTTATCTGTATAAATATAGAAATCACCTTCATATACTTGCTTCTTAAAATTCTCAATAGCCTTTTTACAGCTTTCTTCTGATTTATAAGCCTGTGATACACATAGCACTTGACCATTATTAGCTAATAATGAATAGCTACAATCACCATCTTCATCTTTATTAATACGATATTTACCATTTAATTTAGAATCAACATTTTCTTTAAATAATTCTACCTTAAAATGATTAGATTCATTTTCATCAACAATAATTTCCTCAGTTACTGCAAACTTTTTAAATGAAACAGATGCTGCTAAAGCAGAAGCTTTAGAACTATAGTTTGCACTTTGAGCTATAGATCTTCCCTGCTTAGTAATTAATCTAAAACAATATTGTCCTTTTTTATCCTTTTCTAAATCAATTTGTAATGATTCTAGGTTTTTCTTTAATGTAGAAATACCTTCATTACATGCCTTTAAGGTCTTATATGGTTCACTAATAATTAAAATTTGGCCATTATTAGCCTTAAGCATATACTTATAAAAATATTCCCCTTCCTGATAAATTACATACTTACCTACTGCTGCCATTTACTACTTCCTCCTAATAAAAAATAATTATTAATATAACTAAAGCCAATATTTCAATAAATGAAATAATAACTCCAGCTAATGCCAACTTTTGATGTTTTTTTGATTTATAACCTTTAATACAAAGTGGAATTGGAAAAATCAAAAAACCAATAAAGCTTGTAATGAATCCTATTATTGCAAGTCTATCATCTCTATCATTAGGATTAACTAAATCTTCCTTAATTTCTTCAAGCTTACGTTGATATTCATCAAAACCATTACTAATTTTATCTTTAAATTTTTCGGATATAGCTAATGCTGATACCTTCATTTCTTCAAATCTAACAACAATATTCTTTTCTTTTGCAAACTGAGATATCTTTGTTGCAAGGTTAAATGATATTGCCATATCAATTAAGAAAATGCCTAAAATAATACCTACAAAAAATGATGACAAAGGATTAATGCTCCATGCTTCTACAATCATTTTAGTAATATTATGTAGACCTACATAATAGCCTAATCCTATAATACCCCAAAAAAAACTATATAAAGGACATATAATTCCCATTATATTTCCCCATTGATGTGAATAATCCCAAAGCTTAATATGCAATCCTTTAATAAAAATCAATCCAGCAATAAATTCAACTAAAGTTAAACTAAAAGTAATAATTAAAATTTTTAAAATAATTTCAATCTCTGAGGGAATATAATTGAAATTTATATATTCACAAATTAAATATAAAAATACTAATCCAAATCCATATAATGGTAAATAGGGCCCATTTAAAAATCCAGGATTCATCCATTTATGTCTTGATACAAATCTTCTATAAAAAACTTCAATAATATATCCTAATACTGCCCCCACGAAGAAAATTAAAAATAATTCAATAATCCAATATAGCAATATACCATCCCCAATAATTCTATATCTAAATTATATAATAATATGATTATTTTTTAAAGTATTAAAATCTCATTAAGAACAAAATATTATTTTTTGTAAAAAAAAAGATGTATTTCTACATCTTTACTTGCTTAATATTTCATATCCATCCTCAGTAACTACGATTGTATGCTCCCACTGACTAGAAAGCTTACCATCTTTAGTATAGCTACTCCAGGTATCGCCCTCTTTAAATCTTATTCCCTTTACCCCTTCATTAATCATCGGTTCAATAGTAATAACCATTCCTGGAACGAGCAAATATGACGGATTATAATTTGCATAATGTAAAACAAAAGGATCTTCATGCATTTTATAGCCAACCCCATGACCACAATATTCTTCTACTACTGAATAACCCATAGAGTGAGCATATTTCTCGATTGCAATTCCAATATCCCTTACTTGAGATTCAAAAGGTTTTATTTGAGCCATACCTATATTAAGACATTCTTTAGTTGCTAAAACTAATCTTTCAGCTTCTAGACTAACTTGTCCAATCATAAACATACGAGATGCATCAGCGTAATAGCCTTTATATTCTGTAGTAACATCTACATTAATAATATCTCCATTTTTTAAGATATCTTTTTCATTTGGAATACCATGACAAATAACATCATTAATTGAGGTACAAATACTTTTTGGGTAACCTTGATAATTAAAATCAGCACTATGTGCATGATGCTCTTTTAAATATTCAACACACCAATTATCGATTTCTAGGGTTGAAATTCCTTCTTTTATTCTTTCCTCAACCATATCAAGAAGACCATTATTAATAGCTGCTGCTTTTTTTATTCCTTCAATATCCTTTTCAGTTTTAATCATTCTTCTTGTTGGTACTAATGCATTGAGCTTTTTGGCTTGAGATTCTACCTTTAAATCAAATGTCATGTGGCAATTTTTATAGCTCTTGCCACTATTACACCAACACTTTTTATATATATCTATTTTTTTTACCATAAAAAGTCAATCCCTTCAAAAAATAAAGCTATCAAAGATGATAGCTTCATAATCAATATTAAGCACGAGAAACGTACTCACCAGTAATTGTAGAAATGATGATTTGTTCACCTTGATTAATAAACATAGGAACCTTTACTAAGAAACCAGACTCTAAGAATGCATCCTTTAATGCATTAGTCTTAGTATCACCCTTAACTGCTGGATCACAATTTGCAACAACACAAGTAATCTTATCTGGAAGAAGAATATTTAAAATTTCAGTTCCATAGAATTGAACATTTACTTCCATTCCTTCTTGTAAAAAATTCTTTTCCCATTCTAATCTTTCAGCAGGAATTTCAATTTGCTCGTATGTCTCTCCATCCATAAATACATATGCATCACCAGATGAATAAATATATTGCATTTTACGCTTATCGATGAAGCATCTTTTGAATGCAGAATCAGAACCCTTTAATGCAGTTTCCATTACTGAACCAGTTCTTAAATCTTTCATTTTTACACGAACATAAGCAACCTTGTTTTGTAATACATGCATAAATTCTAAAATTTGCATTAATTTTCCATCATATTCAATAACAACACCGTTTTTTAAGTCATTAACCTTAATCATAATTTTACTCCTTATAGTTTGTCTTTTTTACCTTTAATAGATTATCATAAAAATTAAATATAAACAAGTATAAATATAAAAAATCTAATCTAATTTTATAATTTTTTTATTAATAATAAGAAAAAAATGGCACAAATGTACCATTTAGTTAAGTTTTAAATTCTTTAATAGCGAAGCCATATCAACATTTGAGAAAATATTAGGTAGTGTATCTAAAATACCTTCATGACCTTCCTTTTCCTCAAAAGATATTATATCTATATTATCATTAACTATTTTAATAATACAAATAGGTTTAATTGATATGCTTCCGCTTCCTCCATCTCCAGAATTATTTTTAATATCTGTCTTTATATTAAAGAATTGTATTTTAGTTGAATATACAGGAATAATACCTACATTATCACTAATCATTTCCTTTTGACCAAATACAACTCTTCCATCTAATAGCTTATTAATAAAATCAAAATTTTCCACTATTCCTCAATCCTTATATTATATTTTCTATACCAATAATCTATTTGATATAGATAAGCAAAAAATGAAGTTTTTCTCATTAATTGACCATACCAAGGAGTCTTTAATTCTTCTTTAGAATTTAATAATTTCATAATTTTTTCAATGTCAAACAATTCATATAATATACTATTTTTATCTTCAAGAGTTTTAAGAAGCAATTCCTTTATTTTAGCCTCATAAACTAAAGAATTACTTTTTGGATATGGGCTTTTCTTTCTATTAATAACATCATCTATAACAATTCCTTTATATGCATCTCTTAAAAGCTTTTTTTCCGTTTTATAGCGGTATTTATATTTAAATGGTAAATTATATAAGAATTCAACCAGATTTTTATCACAAAATGGAACTCTAGCTTCAATTGGAGGTACTGCTCCCATTGTCATTCTATCTTTTCTATCTAATAAGTTTGCCATAAAATATCTTATATTAAGATATGTCATTTGACGATGCTTCTTTTCAAAATTATTATCCAATTCATTAATAGGAGCTTCTTTAATAGCATTTTCATATTCGTTAAGTGCATATTCACATAAATTAAGTTTTTTTCTCCATTTTGGATTTAATAAAACTTCTCTATCTTTTAAATTTCTAATCCATGGAAATCCTTTTTTTTCTTTTTCTTTAGAATAAAACCAACTATATCCTGCAAAAAGCTCATCTGCACATTCACCAGATAATGCAACCTTATACTTTTTTGAAATTTCCTCAGAAATATAGATCATAGACGAATCTATATCAGTCATTCCAGGTCCATCTTTACAAATTACTGCTCTTTTTAGATTATTTATTAATGTTTCATTATCAATTAATGCAGTATGCAAATTAGCATTAATTGAATTAGAAACCTTTAATGCATAATCATAATCTCTACTTTTTTCAAATTCATTAGGAATAAAATCCTTTTTATTATCTTCATAATCAATTGTATAACAATCTAATTTTTCTTTATTTTTTGATACTATCGTAGAAATTATCGAAGAATCTAATCCACCTGAAAGGAAACAAGCAATATCAACATCAGAAATCATTTGATTTTTAATTGCATTTGTTAATAGTTCATTTGTCTTATTAACAGCTTCATTGTAGCTTAAATTATTTTTATATGTAGGAATGGTATAATATTGAATTATTTCATAATTGTTTTTATCATATTTCAAATAACATCCTGGAGGTAATTCATAAATACCTTTATAAATTGTTTTTCCTATACTATGTGAAGGTCCCATGGCTAATAATTCTTTAAGACCTTCACTATCAACTACTGCTTCACCCTTAAGCTTCAATATAGCTTTTATTTCACTTGATACAATCAAATCCCCATTATCAATAGAATAAAAGACTGGCTTAACTCCAAATGGATCTCTTACAGCATAAACAATATCATTATCAACAAAGACAAATCCATAAATACCATTTAATTTAGATAAAGAGTTCATACCTTCCTTATCTAATAATCTTAAAAGAATATTAGTGTCACCAATATTATCATTTATTTCTAATATTTCCTTTAATTCTATAGTATTATATAGTTCTCCATTATATATTAAATGTTTATTAATGAGACTCATTGGCTGATGTCCCCCATTCAAATCTACAATAGACAACCTTTCATGCCCAAGCATATGAGATGCAGTGAATAGAACTCCCTCCTCATCAGGACCACGATGCTTAAGAGTTCTTAAAGCATCTATAAATAATGTTTCATCTTTTTTACTATAAAAGCTACTTTTATATAGTATTCCACACATTATCTCAACTCCGATATTATAATATGTGAAATATATTTTAGTGTTACATATTAATCATAGCTCTTAGTTATAATTGAGGACATATGATCCTTATCAGGATACATAGTACCTGTATTAATATTAAGTAATGCTAATTGCTTCATAATGTAATCTCTATGAACAACAAATATTCTTTCCTTAGTTACTGTTTTTAAAGGATGATATTCACCAGTTAAATAATTACATAATCCAAATAGAATGAAAGAACCACTTTGAGCAATAATTCTATCATTTATCATACCTACCTTAACATGCTTAGGATTTAATAAAACCTCAGGAGTGAAAAAAGAATCATCAAAACATGGCAATTCAGTTTGAACCTCAGCCTTAAATCTTTTATAGGCGGTAGAATTCTTATATATTGAAGAATCATTTTTCTTTATAGATTCAGTTATTTTTTCATATAACTCTTGCTTATAATTAGTTTCTAAGACTGCAAGACATGATAATAAGGTTACTGCATTACTATCAGAATATTTAATATTTCTTCTATCTTCAGTCATTAAAATAACCTCACCTATTCCATAATTTTTATTCTTATAGTTTGTTGGTTTATCACAAGCCATAAATAATGCTACTAATGGATTTGATGTTGTATCTAATAATCTAGTTGGCATTCGATAGTGTTGCATTGTGGTCAATATTTCTATATATTTTTTACTGGCTAATTCTCTATAAAATTGAGTTTTAAAATCCATATACATAAATGCTTCATTTTCATAATATTTCTTTTTACGATATAAAGATGGCACAAGCTCATATTTGTAATAATAATGCCCTCTAAAGAAAGCTTCCTTATCTATATAATTAGATAATATTTTCTCAATAGAAGAAATATAATCTTGAACATTTCCAACAATATAATTACCATTAGGAAGATTGCAAATAGATGCTAAATATTCTAATACCTCTCCACCAGTAAATAGCTCAAATTCACTTTGTAAAGATAAATCATCTAAAGTTAGATATTCTATATTATCTAATTGATTAGTTAAGGCTACTGCATATATAAAACAATTATCTCTTTTTATTTTATAAAGATTATTACCTATAAATGAATTATTTATATTAACATTATCTTCATTAATATTAATTTCACAATATTCATTTATTTCTAATTCTTTATTTATTCTTTCACTAAAAAAGAAAGAACCAAAATCCTTGTCTGTAAAAAATGACCCCTTAGTTTTTATATTATTAATATAACAATTATATATTTTCATAGGAAACCCTCCTCATTTTCTTAATTTTACCATATTATCGATAATTTTGTATGAAATATTTATTTTTAGTAATATAAATATTAATATTTCCACTATACCTAGTTTCATAAACAATACTAATATTATTTAATCTTTTAATAATATCAACATCCGGTAAATTATATATATTATTTAATCCTACTGAAACTATTGAATAATCGGGATTAACCTCATTTAAAAATTCAACACTTGATGAAGTATTAGATGCATGATGAGCCACCTTCAAAATATCACACTTTAATTTTTTCGAATATAAATTAACAATATCTTTTTCTTCTTCTATTGTCATATCACCTGTAAATAATACTCTTGTATTATTAATGTTTAATATAAAAACAATAGAATTACTATTTAATTCATCATAATTATTTATAGGACCAATAAATTCTAAAATTGATTCTCCTAAATTAATATTTTTACCATTACTAATAGCTATTTTATTATTATAATTTATTAATAATTTTTCCATTTCATAATCATATTTTGAATATAAAATATTATCTACATCAAAATAATCTAATATTTTATCATAATCCTTTATATGATCATTATCTGAATGGGTCAATATTAAATAATTTATTTTTTTTATTCCCATATTTTTTATATAATCAAATGAATTATAACAATCAACTGCTATTACTCCTGTATTATGAGCTAAAGAAATTAGGGCTCCATCACCCTGTCCAACATCAATAAAGGTAATTTTAGTATATGGATTCAAATAATTAATATTTAAATATATAGTAACAGTGGAAATAAATAAAGATAAAGGAATTAATTTAAATTTGTTTTTAGTTCTAAAAACAATATATATAATCCAAAATAAATAATATATTAGACCGTAATATATTGAAAAAGTTTTAATTGGAATTGAGGGACTAATACTTGAAAGAGCTTCTATATAATAATTAAAGAAAATAAATATATATTTTAATATATAATCTGAATAAGGAAACAGTAATATTAAATAACATATAGGTAATAATACTATTGAAATAATTGATAATAATGGGGAAATAATAAATGATATTAATGTAATTTTATTATTTATACCTGTAACAAATGGTAAAGTAGAAAAATATATTAATAAATATGTTTCATAGCTTCTTGAAAGCTTTGTTTTAGATTTTAATAGATCGTTTGAATATATTAAAATAAAACTTACTAGATATGATAATATAAAACCTAATTGATAAAACTGATATGGATTTATTATTATCATAATCATAAATGAAATAGAGAAAATATCTAATCTAGTATAGTGAGTATTTCCTTTTTTATTCATTTGTCCTAATAATAAAAATAGTAAAGCTCGTAAAGCTGAGCTTGGAGCTCCTATTATAATCACATAAATAGTTATTATGATTAATGGAATTTTTTTACTAGCCCTATGAAAAAAATAAAGATATAAAATAGAAATAATTTTATATAAAAATAAAATATGCATTCCGCTTACTGCTACTATATGAGAGATTCCTAATAAAGAGTACCCATCCTTTATAGAAGAATCAAATACATTTTCTGCAAATATTAAAGCTGAAAGATATTGATATGATTCTTCACTTATTATATTTTTATAATTTTTTAAAATATTATACTTAATCATATTAATATGAAAGCCTGGTGATTCTTTCATTATTTCTTTTTCTTTAGCTTGATAATATATTCCTTTTGAAAATAAATAATCCTTATAACTAAAATCTTCATCATAGGACTTATCACTTATTTTTGTAAACTCAATTTCTACATTAATATAATTTCCTGTATTTTGAGAATGTTTATAGCTTATTATTCTAATCCTACCATTAATGGTAGCTAGAACATAAGAATTCTCACTATCAACATCACAAATAACTCCAGTATAAATACCATTAGATAATTCTTGATGAAATATATTTATTGTAAAAAATCTAACAAATACTAATACTATTATAATTAATGAAGGAAGAAATATTTCTTTCTTTTTGATTAAGAAAATTAAATATATGCCTAACACAATAAATAAAAAATAATATCTTAAGGAAAGAATAAATAAAATAATTGTAATTACTAAATAATGAAGGTTATTTAATAGTGGCTTGTTCCTTAATGTGTTCAATAACCTCATATGAAACTCCTAAAAAACTTTTTAATTCTTCAAAGCTTGTGAATTTTTCTTCCTTAAGTCTATCAATGATTCTATAGGCTCTTTTTTCTCCTATACCATATAAAGAGATTAGCTCAAAGTATACTCCATCATTAATATTAATCTTTTTTTCTTTTGAATCAGAAATAATAATATTTTCAATTTCTTCTTTATTTAGAGAATATTTATCATTAGTTTCAATAATGATAATAGTATCCTCATAATATCTTTTAGCTAAATTAGAATCAATGATACTATAATCATTTAAATATGGTTTAATTGAATTAATGATGTAACGATAGGTTTGACCTTTAGGTATTTGAATATTTATTTCATCAATAACCTCACCTGTTACAGTTATAGTTATTAATGATGAGTTACTTGTTGTAGTTTCATTTTTACTAGCTGATATACCATTATTCTTTGGAATGTAAAAATAAATTGTAATTCCAATAGTTATAACAATAATTAATATTGCTAAAATAATTTCTGTTTTTTTCTTCATAAAAAAAATCCTCCTATAATAATAATAGAAAGATTTTTCAGAAATTTTTGATTTTTTTAAAAAAAATGTTGAAATATTATATTTTTTTCAAGAGAATAGACTGAAATTGTATTTTCATCCATTATTGCATATCCTCTTTTAGTTCCATTTTTAGGAATAGTAATACTTCCTGGATTAATATATATAATATTATTTTCAATATGATAATCAGTAATATGAGTATGACCATATAATACTATATCTGGAGTACCTTTATATTCATCTAAATGATGACCATGTTCAAGATGACATTTTTTACCATTGATATTTAAATCTAAATAATCATGGATTTTGAATGATAATACCATTTGGTCTACCTCAGCTTCACAATTTCCTTTAACGCATAATATCTTATCACTTAATGGATTTAACAATGATATTACCTTTTTTGGATTATAAAATGGGGGTAAGTCATTTCTTGGGCCGTGGTATAAAATATCTCCAAGGCATAAAATATAATCACATTTTTCTTCATTAAATATTCTTATTAATGCTTCTACTGAATCAGAAGCACCATGAATATCTGATACAATTAAATATTTCATTTAGACTCTATAGCTCCATTCATTAATAATAAAGCATTATAAATATTATTAAATTCCTCATCAGTAAAAGAATCAAAAATTGGCCAGGTAAAATCACATATATCTGTAACTATATTTGATAATATTTTTTTACTTTTATCTGTTAATAAAACATTAAATACCCTCGCATCATCCTTACTTTGAAATTTTGCAAGAAATCCCTTTGATATTAATCTATTTACTAATGGAGAAATAGTATTTGTAGATTTATTTAATCTTTTACAAATATCAGTTATTTTTGTCTCATTAGGATTATGATAAATATCTAATACAATTATTGCTTGAATAGAGGATAATCCATAAGGAGCACATAAAATATCTCTCATATTTGAAAAATAATTTGTGATTGCTTTTAACATATCAATAACTTGATTTCGTGTTTCTTTATTATTTTCTATCATATATATCAACCTCAATGCAAATTATATCATAATTAGATATTATTTCAATATAAGATGAAAAATAAGGAGGAAAATCACTTTCCTCCTTAAAAATTTACTTATTACTTATTAGGATATTCTTTATTAGCTAAAGATACATAATTAGCGTAACGCTTTTGTGCATCCTTTAGGTTCCATTCAAGTAATTCTTGAGCCTTAGTTGGATTAACCTTAACTAATTGTGCATAACGTCCTTCATTCATTAAGAAGTCATTATACTTAGACCAATCTGGTTCTTTAGAATCCATAGTAAATGGGTTCTTTCCTTCTTTTGCAAGATCAGGATTAAATCTAAATGTTGGCCAATAACCACATTCAGTAGCCTTCTTAGCCTCCATTTGAGACATAAATAGACCCTTCTTAATGTTATGAGCGATACATGGTGCATAACAAATTACTACTGATGGTCCATCATATGCTTCAGCTTCCTTTAGAGCCTTAACAACTTGATTTTGGTTATAACCATGACATACTGTAGCAACATATACATGACCATATGACATAGCAATTGAAGCTAAATCCTTCTTGAATGTTGGCTTTCCTGCTGCAGCAAACTTTGCAATGGCACCTGTACGAGATGACTTAGAAGCTTGTCCACCTGTGTTAGAATATACTTCAGTATCTACAATTAAGATATTTACATCTTGGTTATTTGCGATAACATGGTCTAATCCACCATAACCGATATCATAAGCCCAACCATCACCACCGATGATCCATTGAGAAACTTTAACTAGGTAGTCTTTTAATGATAAGATTTCCTTAGCATATGGTGCATCGATAGCCTCCATAGCAGCTACAATCTTTGGAGCTAATTCCTTAGTCTTTTCGCCACTCTTACGATTTAAAATCCACTCATCACATAATTCTTGAGCTTCAACTGGCATTTGTTCCTTATTAAGAGCCATTATTGTTTGAATTCTATCTCTTAATGTTTCAACAGCCATTCTCATACCAAATCCAAATTCAGCGTTATCCTCAAATAATGAGTTAGCCCAAGCTGGACCACGGCCTTCACTATTTGTAGTATATGGGCTTGATGGATATGAACCAGAATAAATTGATGTACATCCTGTAGCATTAGCTACCATCATTCTATCACCAAATAATTGAGAAACAGCCTTAACATATGGAGTCTCACCACAACCACCACAAGCTCCTGAGAATTCAAATAATGGTTGAGAGAATTGAAGATTCTTAGCATTATTAGTACCAGCAACCTCACGCTTATATGTTACATTATTTGCAAAGTAATCAAAAATTACTTCTTCTTTATTTTCACGAGACTTAGCCATTGTATGAGAAGTTAAAGCAGGTTGCTTAGTTACAGTACCATCTTCATTCTTAACTGGCTTACCTGGACATACTGTTAAGCAGACACCACAGCCTGTACAATCTAATGTAGAAATAGCTAAGCTATACTTATAGCCCTTAAATCCAGTTGCTTCAAGGAATTGTGCATTTTCAGGTGCATTTTTAACTTCCTCCTCAGTACATAGGAATGGACGGATACATGCATGTGGACATACGAATGCACATTGGTTACATTGGATACACTTAGAAGAATCCCAAGCAGGTACGTCTGTTGCAACACCACGCTTTTCATATGCTGCAGTACCTTGTGGCATATGGCAATCATCACCAAATTTAGCAAATGCAGAAAGTGGTAATGAATCACCCTTAATTGAATTAATTACATCAGCAATTTCTCTTACGAATACTGGACGAGTAGTATCTACTGGCTTAACATCATCAGATAAGTTAGCCCATTCAGGCTTTACCTCAACTTCAACAAGGCGAGAACCACCTAAATCAATTGCCTTATGGTTTTGATCTACTAATTCTTGACCCTTCTTTAAATAAGTCTTAGTAGCAAATTCCTTCATATGAGTCTTAGCTTCTTCATAATCCATAATTTGTTCATTTAATTTGAAGAATGCTGATTGCATAATAGTATTAACACCTAAGCCTGGACGGAATCCACATTCTCTTGCAGCTTGGTTAGCAGCAATTATATAGAATTTAGCATGCTTTTGTGCTAATAATCTCTTATATTTATTAGGTAATCTTTGTTCAATGTGGTCCTTGTCAACTACTGTATTTAATAGGAATGTACCACCATCACGTAAACCATCAATCATATCAAACTTATCTAGATATGCATCTAGTGAACATGATACAAAGTGAGGTTGATTTACTAAATATGTTGAACGAATTGGTTTCTTAGAGAAACGTAAATGTAATCTTGTAGAACCTCCTGACTTCTTAGAGTCATAAGCTGCATAGCTTTGAGAATAGAATTCAGTATAGTCACCAACAATCTTAGAAATATTCTTACAAGCACCAACTGTACCATCTGAACCTAAACCGAAGAATAGTAATTCTGTAGTAGTTGGGTCTGCAACGTCAATTGTTTCACCAAGAGGTAAATTAGTATTGTCGATATCATCATCAATACCTATTACGAAATGATCTGTTGGTTTTCTCTTCTTTAAGTTATCAAATACAGACTTAACCATTGTTGGAGTAGTATCCTTACTTGATAGACCATAACGACCACCAACGATAACAGGTGCATTATCAACACCATTAAATGCTGCTTGTACATCTAAGCATAAAGGCTCATATAAAGCTCCTTGCTCAATTGTACGATCTAATACTGCAATCTTTTTAACAGTCTTAGGTAATGCAGCTAAGAATTTCTTATATACAAATGGACGATATAGATGTACCTCTAGTACACCAACCTTTTCTCCCTTAGCTGTTAAATAATCTACTACTTCTTCAGCACATTGATTAACTGAACCCATAGCTACAATAACACGTGTAGCCTTAGGATCACCATAATATTGATATGGAGTATATTTACGTCCTGTAGCCTTTGAAATAGCTTTCATATACTTTTCAACAATTGGATATACCTTAGTATAGTTCTTAGCTTGAAGCTCTCTTGTTTGGAAGTATACATCATCATTTTGTGCAGTACCACGAGTCTTAGGATGAGCAGGATTTAAAGCATTTGCTCTAAATTCTTCTACCTTTTCCTTATTTAATAATTTATCAAATACTGCATAATCAATTGGCTCTACAGTATTAACTTCATGAGAAGTTCTAAATCCATCAAAGAAATGTAGGAATGGAATACTAGATTCAATTGCTGCTAAGTGTGCAACACCTGCTAAATCCATAACCTCTTGAACTGAGTTAGAGCATAGTAATGCGAAACCAGTTTGACGACATGCCATAACATCCTGATGGTCACCAAAAATTGCAAGTGATTGTGCTGCTAGTGTACGTGCAGATACATGAATTACTCCTGGTAAACATTCACCAGCTATTTTATACATATTAGGAATCTTTAATAATAATCCTTGTGATGCAGTATATGTTGTTGTTAATGCACCAGCTTGTAAAGATCCGTGAACAGTTCCTGCTGCTCCTCCTTCAGATTGCATTTCTACAATCTTTACAGGCATTCCAAATAAATTTTTCTTGCCTCCAGCTGCCCATTCATCTGTATACTCAGCCATTGGAGATGACGGAGTGATAGGATAAATACCAGCTACTTCTGTAAATGCGTATGATGAATATGCTGCTGCATAATTTCCATCAATAGCCATTCTTTTATTCTTGCTCATGTTGTTCCCCCTTATGAGTTAATTTACATATTAATTATAAAACTTTTAGAATAAATAATCAATAATTAGAAGTCGAAATTTAAAGCGTTTGCAATTTTTTTAAAGCATTAATAATAAAATATAAATATTTTATAAGAAAAAATGTTAAAAAGTGAAGAACTTTTAATTTTCTTCACTTAAATATTAATTATATAATTTTTATATTTAATACTACAATAATTTTATAATATGTAAAATTATTGTATTAAGCAATATTCTAAAGACAACTATATAAGATTTTCAATTTCCTCTTCCATAAAATATTGTTGCATAAGTTGAGAAAAAGAATAGGTTATTGATTCTGAAAAATATAAAACTCCATTTATCTCAAAATATAATAATGCAGTTAATTCATTATCATAATGATTATCTAAATTACAGATACTGATTCCAAATTGATATTGTTCATTAATTTCATTAGCTTTATCTGTGAAATCAAAATATATTAATCTAATATTATTATAATCTAAATCAGTTAATAATTCCTCAAGGCTTCCATTCTCATAATAATCATAAATATCAAAACAGTCATTTGATGTAATAATCATTCCATAGTTTGATACTTCATTAAGTAAATTTTTATCTATAGTGGTCCAAAATTGAAGCTTTGCATTAATTATTCTATTATCATTAATTTCACCATAAATTGAAGCATTAATTTTAGAATTAATAACATCAGGAATTTCTTCATTATTATTTTCTATAAACAAACTTAATTTATCTATAACTACTCTAGGTGTAGTACCACTGAATGCAATTAAAAAACAACCACTATATGCTTTATCTAAATCAAAACTAATTTCCTTTGAGTATTTAGTAGAACCTATAATATTATATCCTTCATTGTCATTCATTATTAAATATACATCATTTATAGTACCATAACTTTTTAAAATACTAATGCTAACTTTTTTTAAATTAATAATACTAAATTTAGATTCTAATACAACACCACTAGAATCTATTCCATATTTTGATAAATCTGTATCACTCTTATTATGACCTATTCTAAATTCATTAGAATAAATCCCTGCATTACTTGCTGTAAAATTATAATTATTAATTGAGAAAGAATAATTACTGCCATAGCTTATATCTTTTAGTCCATGATTTTTAAAATCTAATTCAATAGATTGAGTTATTGATTCACTAGGATTTTCAGGTTCTTCAGGCTCAATTGGATTAGTAGGTTCTTCAATAATGTCTAAAACCTTTAATGCTGATTCAAGCTTATCATAATTTGTTATTAATTCCTTTTCTTTATAATTAAGCTCCTCATATAATGTATAAGCTTCTTCTACTAATGCTTTTTCATTATTAGTAATTAATTCAGGTAAAGATTCTATTTTAAAAATAACATTATCTACTTTAGCTTGATCAATAGTAGTATTAGCATATTGATTAGGATATGCTAAATCAACATATTCAGGATGATCAATATAAGGATTTCTATTCTTTTGATATTTATCATAAATTACATTATTTCTATAAATTTCTTCTTTACTAACAGGATCATTATAATGCCATTTTAAAAGAGTTTGTAATCCTCCAAATTTACCATTAGTTTGAGAAGTTGAGGTTGTAGAATTATTAACTAGTGTTAAATTATATGGTGATTCATAACCATATCTTGTTGCCATATAAAACATTATTCTTGCAACATCACCCTTTACCTCATCTCTTGGCTCGAATATAGAACTAGTCCATTTATTTCCATAATTATCACTTTTTACACCTGATAAATTATCTACCTCTCCAAAATCAGAATTACTTCTTGAAGAATTAATAGAATTAAGTGTTGGTCTTAAGTGATGAGCATCACAATAGGGATTGCTACTAGATGTTGGAAATCCATGAGATTTAGCCCAAACATGCTCTTTATTCCAACTACCTGATGATAATGATTGTCCAGTATAAAAACAAATTATATTGCCATTATTATTAGGATCTGGATCAGTATATTTTAACACCTCGTTATTATCCTTATAACTATGATGAACAAAATTTTTAGAAATAATTCCACCAAGTATTTCTCTAAATTCAGAACCTGTTTTAGTTTCATCTACATCATTATAATAGTTAGTAGGAATATTTACTGTATAATATGATGAATTATAATAAGTAGTTACAGCAAATAAATTAATTGATAATGTGATTAATATAAAAATATTTAATGATAATAATATAAAAATTTTTTTCATAAGCTTCTCCATATATTTCATTGACATTATATTACAAATTAATTAAAAATAAAAGATTAATATAAGAATAATCTCATATTAATCATAATAATTAATTAATTATTTATATTATCTAAAAAAATTTCTATTTCTCTTCTCATTTCAATCATAGGTAAGTCCAAAGGATATCTATAATTGGGTTCTATTAATCCCATACAGTATAATAAATACTTCATACATATAGGAGATACTTCCTTATTTATAAGTTTTATAATTGGAAATATTGAATAATATAGCTTTTTATCTTTTTTATCACAAATGTTTTTGCATTCTATAGAATAATAATTTCCTATTACAGAAATCCAACCATCAAATCCAATTAATAAAGCAAGTAATGCTGTATTATCATCTCCAGAATATAAAATGAATTTATCACTTTTAAGGTTTAATAATTCTTGCATATAATCAATATCGCCTGATGCATCCTTAATTCCAATTATATTTTGATGATAGCTTAATGCTGAAACAACAGATATCGGAATTTCAAAGCCACATCTTCTTGGTACATTATATAAAATAATTGGATGATCTAGCCTATCTGCTAAATTTGTAAAATATTTTAATAATCCGGATATATTACTTTTAGTATAATAAGGACCAATAACTAAATAAGAATCAAAATCTATTCCATCATATAATTTAGCTAATCTTAATACTTCACTATATTTATTAGAAATAAGACCAATAATCAGTTTAATTCTATTATTTATATATTTAGATACATATCTAGCTAAATCTTTCTTTTCAGTATCTGATAAAGAAACAGATTCTTGAGTTGTACCCATTAATAATAAACCATCACATTTAGATTTCAAATGTAAATCTAATAACTTATTTAATGAATTATAATCAATATTTTTTTCTTTATCAAAAGGAGTAACTAAAGCAACTATACTACCCTTAACCATATTAATCACCAATTTATTATATGATTAATACTAAAAAATATTCAAAATAAAAAGAACTCAAATGAGTTCTTAAATATTTGTCTAACTTATGCCTTTACAACGTTCTTAGCTAATTGTCCTCTTTCGCCTTCTTCAACGTCAAAAGTTACTTCTTGTCCTTCTTCTAAAGACTTATAGCCATCTTGTACAATTGCACTAAAATGAACAAATACATCCTTACCCTCTTCTGAAACAATGAAGCCATAACCCTTTTCAGCGTTAAACCACTTTACTTTTCCCTTCATAATAAAGTACTCCTTTCAAACCAAACCTTCAATAGAAAATATTTCTATTAAATGTATTATACATCAAAAAAAGTAAATAAACAAGATTAATATTTAAAAAAATATGTAAAAAAAATAATATTTTATTGGTTTTTTTAAATTTTTTCGAATTTTCTTTACTAATACACTCATTAAGTCTTATAATATAAAAGAAAATTTGAAAGGATAATATATATGAAGGATAAAATATTAGAATATTTTTTGAAATATGTAAAAATTGATACAATGTCTAGTGAGGATACAAATACAACTCCATCAACTGAAAAACAATATAATCTTGCTGAAGTATTAAAAGAAGATTTAATTGAATTAGGATTGACTGATGTTGAAATACTTCCTCATTGTTTTGTAAGAGGAATTTTAAAAAGTAATTGTAATAGTTTAAAGAAAATTGGATTTATAGCACATATGGATACTATTCCTGGTTTTAGTGGTACAAATGTAAAACCAAATATTATCAATAATTACAATGGAGAAGATATTAAGCTAAATGGAATTGAATTAACTAGTGTTCAATTTCCATTCTTAAATGATTTAGTAGGTAAAACTTTAATTACTACTGATGGTACAACAGTACTAGGTGCTGATGATAAAGCTGGTATTGCTGATATTATGGGAATGCTATATTATTATAAACAAAATCCAGATATTCCCCATGTAAATATTCATGTTGAATTTACACCAGATGAGGAAATAGGTAGTGGAGTTCTATCATTTGATGTTAAGGATTTTAATTGTGATTTTGCTTATACTGTTGATGGTGGTAAGCCTAATGAAATTAATTATGAGAATTTCAATGCAGCCAGTGCCACAGTAATATTTAATGGGCTTGATATTCATCCAGGAAGTGCTAAAAACCAAATGAAAAACGCAAGTCTAATTGCAATGGAATTTAATTCATTATTGCCAGTTCAGGAAAGACCTGAATATACTGATAATTATGATGGATTCAACCATTTATGTGAAATGAGTGGCTGTGTTGGAAATGCTAAGCTAGAATATATTATAAGGAATCATGATAGAACATTATTAGAAAAACAAAAAAATGATTTTCTAAATGCAAAAGTATTTATTAATAATAAATATGGAGAAAATACTTGTATATTAAACATTAAGGATAGCTACAAAAATATGGCAGAGCTTATTTTAGAAAATCCAGAATGCCTAAATCGTGCAAGAAGTCGAATGCAAAGATTAGGGCTTACACCTCAGGAATCTCCAATTAGAGGAGGTACTGATGGAGCAAGATTAACATTTATGGGACTTCCTACTCCTAATTTAGGTACAGGAGGCTATAATTGCCATGGTCCTTATGAGCTTGCTTGCTTAGAAGAAATGGAACTTGTAGCGAAAGTATTAATAGAAATAGCTAAAGAATATTAACATGCACTAAAAAACCAAGCAATCGCTTGGTTTTATTTTATTAATTATCAAATTGACTATAATATAGCTTATAATAAAATCCTTTTTGATTTAATAATTCTTCATGAGTTCCTTGTTCAATAATATTTCCCTTATTCATAACTAATATCTTATCAGCATTTCTTATAGTTGATAATCTATGAGCTATTACAAAGCTAGTTCTTCCCTTCATCATATTTTGAAAAGCCTTTTGAACCATTACCTCTGTACGAGTATCAATATTACTTGTAGCTTCATCAAGAATCAATATTTTAGGAGATCTAAGCATTAATCTTGCAATACATAATAATTGCTTCTGTCCAACTGATACACCATCATCATTAGAAATTATTGTATCATATCCATTAGCCATTTTCATAATAAAATCATGAGCATAAGCCTTTTTGGCAGCATCTATAACTTCTTCTAAAGTAGCATCTTCTTTACCATAAGCAATATTTTCAAAAACAGTACCTTTAAATAACCATGTTTCTTGTAAAACCATACCTATTTGCTTACGTAAAGAATCTCTAGAATAATTATATATTGATGTACCATCGACTGTAATATCTCCATTATTAATATCATAATATCTCATTAATAAATTAATCATAGTAGTTTTTCCACAACCAGTAGGACCTACTATCGCAACTAAATCACCTGGATTAACCTGATTAGAAAAATTATCAATTAATGGTTTATCCTCTAAATATCTAAATCCTACATTATTAAATCCTACACTGCCATTTTTAATATCAAGATTATCTAAATTTTCTTCATTAGGTATTTCTTTTTCATCAATAAGCTCAAATACTCTTCTTAATGATGCAAAGGAATTCGATAATTCAGTTGCTACACTTGAAATTTCATTAAATGGCTTAGTATATTGACTAGCATAGGTTAAAAATGCATTTAAGCTACCTATACCAAAACCAAGAGTAGGATTATTAACTATTAATATAGCTCCTATTGTAGCAACACTAGCATAAACAATCGCATTTACAAATCTAGTTGAAGGGTTTGTAAGTGAAGAATTAAATTGAGCCTTTACTCCTACATTATATAATCTCGAATCAATTTCATTGAATGTATTTATATTATTTTCCTCTTGATTATAAGCAATTACAATTTTTTGATCTGTAATCATTTCATTTAAAAAGGCTCCCATTTCTCCCTTAATAGCTGCTTGGGCTTTAAAAGTATTAAAGCTTCTTTTAGAAATAGTGGAGGCAACAAATAAAGATATTGGAGTTAATATAATAACAACAAGTCCAATTTCCCATCTAATAATAAGCATCATTACAATGGTTACTATGATAGTAATAATACCTGTTAATGCTTGACTAAATCCCTGAAGTAATCCTTCAGAAACTTGATCAGTATCAGAAATAATTCTTGTTAGAGTATCACCAGATAGATGTGAATCTAAATATGATACTGGAACATTTAATACCTTTTTAAAGGAATCAATTCTTAAATCCTTAACAACTGAATAGGTAACAGTATTTAATAATGCATTCATTAACCATCCAAAAAAAGCCCCTAATAATACTAACACAATTAATTGAAAAACATATGGTAGAATCATATTAATTTCAAATGTATTTTTATCTAAAAATAGATCGATAGCATTACCAACAAGCATTGGAGCATATAAGGTAGCACTAACATATAAAATTGCACTTAAAAAAGCTAAAATCATCATCCATCTATAATTCTTAGTATATCCAAGGATTCTTTTTAGCATTACAAAATTAGATTCATTATTATGCATAATTATCCTCCTTTAAATCCTGAGAATCACAAATTTCTTTATAAACATCACAGCTATTAATTAATTCATTATGCTTTCCAATTCCAACAATATTTCCCTGATCCAAAACAATAATTAAATCTGAGTGCATAATACTTGAAGCCCTTTGAGAAATAGTAATAGTTGTCTTATTTAAGCTTTTTATAGAAGCTCTTAAATTAGCTTCTGTTTTAAAATCTAAAGCACTTGATGAATCATCTAAAATTAATATATCAGAATTCTTTACTAACGCTCTAGCAATAGATAATCTTTGTTTTTGTCCACCTGATAAATTTTTACCTCCTTGATATAAAACTGTATCAAGCTTATCTTCCATACCTAGAACAAATTCTAATGCTTGAGAATTTTTTAATGCTAAATACAGCTCTTCTTCTTTAGCATCCTTTTTACCCCATAATAAATTTTTTCTAATACTACCACTAAATAAAACAGCCTTTTGTGGTACTAATGCTATCTTATTATTAATAAACCCTTTTTTATATGAAGAAATATCTCTTCCATAAAATAATATTTTTCCACTATTACAATCATAAAAACGATTCATTAAATTAACTAAAGTTGATTTACCACTACCAGTACCACCAATAATACCAACACTCATTCCTTTTGTTATAGAAAAACTAATATTAGATACAGCATAATTAGAATTTTCATTATATCTAAAGCATACATTATCAAATTCAAAAGTTTTATTTTCATCTAATATAGTATCATATTCTCCATATTTCATTGATGATTTTGTTGCGAAAACCTCATTGATTCTTGTAGATGATGCTTCTGCCTTAGTAAATATAACTACTAAGTTTGCAACAACCATTACTGCTAGCTGAATTTGAAGTAAATAATTATATAAAGCAGAAACATCTCCTTGTTGAAGATTATTAAATTTATAATCTACTCCAAATAAATATAATACTGTAATAATAGCTATATTAGTAACAATAAATGTTAATGGATTTAATAATGCATTTATTTTACCAACTCTTATTTGAATATCCTTTAATTCAACATTTGAATCAACAAATCTTTTAAATTCATGTTTTTGTTTAGAAAAAGCTCTAACAACACGATTACCACTTAAATTCTCCTTAGTAATAGTTGTAACCTCATCAAGCTTAGCTTGAGCTTTTTTGTTGTTTGGTACAGCATAAAACATAATACCAAATATTACAACAAATAATAATAAACCAGCTCCTATAAATATTAATCCCGCTTTATAAGATATAGTAAATGATAAAATAGTAGCTCCTATAACCAAAAAAGGAGCACGAACAACTAATCTAATAAGCATAGCTACACTTTGTTGAACATTATTTATATCAGCATTCATTCTAGTCAAAAGACTAGATACACTAAAACTATCAAGTTCCTTATATGATAAAGTATTAATATGAGCATATAAATCATTACGGATACTAGTACCGACTCCTTGACTAGCTCTTGATGCGAAAAATTGGCAGACTAATGTAGAAGATAATCCTACTAATGCAAATATTAATAATATTCCACCCTGTCTAAGAATAAATGATATCTTCTCTTCACTCGTTAATATTTCATTATTAATTCCATTATTAATAATATCTTTAATAACAAATGGAACCAATAATTCAAAAATTGCTTCTACAAGCTTAAATATTGGTCCAAATATAACGTGAAGCTTATATTTTTTTAAATATTTTTTATATAATTTAATCATAAAAACCTCCACATAACCATAAACATTTGTATTATATCACAATATATAGTATACTAAATATATAAAATTTATATTTTAAATATACTTTGGAGGTATATATGGATATTAAAGAATTAGAATATTATAAAACCATTGTTGAATGTGGTTCAATACTAAAAGCTTCAAAAGAATTAAATATAGCCCAACCACCACTATCAAGAATGATTAAAAATTTAGAATTTGAGTTAAATACAAAGTTATTTGAAAGAGGGAAAACCTTAACACTTCTTCCAGCTGGAAAAATATTATATGAAAAAGCAATAGGGTAGAGGAAAGAAAATAATTCTTTGCCCCTCCCATTGCACCGTACGTACGGGTCTCGTATACGGCGCTACATTTATATTGAACACAAACTACCTAAGGTAGTAAGCCAAAGGGTTGACCAGTCCCGGTCTTCCGTTTTTCTTATTGGCTAGTGCTAAAACTTTAGGACTTAATATGTAGTTCACTACATCCATTCCGCATCTTCGATACCAACCTAATCTAGAATTTGCTAGCTTGAATATATCTTCATCTTCACAATTGCATTTAAATGCTTTGTTAAGTCTTTGGAGATTAATGTATATTCTCATAGGTTTCTTCCATTGTTTGATAATTATTACTCTTACCTTATGTCTTAACCATTGTCCAAAGGTGTCGATAAAACCTTTCATACTTCCTATACGGAAGTAGTTTATCTAACCTCGAATAATTTGATTTAGTTTAGTAAATGTAATTGCTAGTGGAGTTGATATCGCGTAGTTACGCTTAAGTACCTTTTTAACCTTATCATAAAGTTTAATCTTTCGGTCCGTACAGGGTTTGCATTTCCATACATCACGGTTTTTCCAAAATGTAAAGCCTAAGAAATTACTATTGGTTGATCTTACAATTAAAGTTTTTGTTGCAAAAACCTTAAGAAATAACTTCCTTTCTAGCCAAATTGTTCTAGACCATCTCATCTTACGAACTTTCCAAACATTGCTTATAGTGATTCGCACTATATAAACATTAGGTTCTTTTGTGAGTGCTTCTCACATACTACGACATCAGCTGACTTTCTAACTATTTGCTTTTTATTACACGTATTTTACGCGTTAGGGCCTCTTGGGGTAATTCACTAATCTTTCGTTTTAAAACCTCTTGATTTACTGTCTTGGTTTTAAATTTACCTTTTGGACTTTAGTTTGGAAAGAACCTTATCCACCATTTAGCCTCATCAAGTTTCTATGCGTAGGCTTTCAAACTTCACTAGATGCTTCCTTCACCCATAACATTACTGTTAACGGCTTGGGGTTTACTACACTTGTAGGTATTTACCCGTGACTTACTTTCACCAGTAAGATTAGTGCCATGCCCGGCACACTTCATAAAATCCAGGTATTTTTTACCTGGAATTTTTTCACTTTTTACCCCTTATTAAAAAATGGGGAAACACAAAAAACAATTAACTTTTTATTCTTTTAAATAAGGAAGATACATTTGATCTAAGTTTTAATACTGTAGATAGCATATAAATAACTCCATATGCTAAAACAAAAATAAGGAAGCATAAATAAAACCAAATACTAGAGTATGGATTAAGTATAGGTAAGCCTATATTAAAGGTTTTATTTAATTCAAGTAATCCTAATAAGATAAAGCTTGATAAAATATATGGAATACCAACAAAGATTAGGGCATTCATTATAGATGAAATAAATATCTTGAAGGATAAATAGAATCTTTTTTTACCTAGGGTTCTTTCAAAGGCTAATCGATTTGCCATTTTATTTACCATAATAAAGGACATTAGAATAACATATCCTGTAATTAAGAATAAAATGCTAAAGGCAGGAATGATGAAGCTTACAAGCCTTTTATGTGCCTCTCCATAAAAAGCATCGTATTGATAATCCTTTTCCATACATACATTCTTATATATATTCTCTGTGTGTAATTGGAATAAATAATTCTTTGTCAATTTTAAATTAAACATACGTTGAATTAAATTATATTCTAATCTAAATTCTGTAGAATCTAAAGACATAACATATTCATATTTATTCTCTATAGAATCATCTAATTGATAGAACCCAGAAATTAAATATTCCCCAGCCTTTGCACCTAATTCCGTTTTACCATCATCTAAGGCTAAAATTTCTTTTTTATTCTTTGGTAATTCTCCTCTACTCAAGGATAAATCAAAGGAAGTAAAATTAGAAACCATTCTTACATTTCTTAAGCTACCATCTATAGAATAATTTGTTAATCCAACACTATAATCATAAGTCTTATAATAGAATACCTCATAATTCAATGAATCCGTAATTCCAACAATTTTCTTATTCGTTTTTGTACCATTAATATTTAAGCTATAATTCAATAGATTCTTTAATGGAATATCTCCTCTAATGCTATTGGCTAACGCTTTAGAGATGATAACATCATCACTATTATTTAATTGATTTACGCCATATAATACTTCTTTATTGTTATATTCTATAGGGACATAAATACCCTTTTCACTTTTTGATTTAACATAAGAATTATGGAATAAATAAAAATCATAAATAGCTTCCTCAACAACATCCGTAACCTTATTCTCTAGAATTAATTCCTCTAATGGAGTAGAATCTAAATATTTTCCCTTACCATCATTATGTATATTTCGATTCACTAAATAGGCAGTATCTGTATATCTTACCTTAGATTCATCTACCTTAGTAGAAGAAACTAAAAAGAAGGAAAAGAAAAATAGCATAATACCGATAAGAACTAAGAATATGCGATGGACCAAATTTAATTTTGTTTTATTAAAGAAATACAACAGAATTTCTTTAAATCTATCATTCTTCTTTTCTACATCATTATATTCTATGAATAAATCTATATTTTCTTCTGGAATTAGTCCTGTTCTTTCCTTGGCTATAATATATGGACTGTCTTCTATATTTTTAATTCTTTGATCTGCCTTGTAATAGATTTGTCCATGAATGGAATAAAAGGAAATATTTAAAGAATCTAAATCATAAGTGTCTATTTTAATATCCTCTTTTGAAATCTCATTATGCTTTAAATCCTCTTCATATATTCTATTTGAGGAATCATATTCCTTATTTGATGGAATATATTCCTTTAAAATTCTACCATCCTGGATGGTATATATTTTATCAGAATAATCCTCTGCAAGTATTTTATTATGCGTAACGAATAGAACTAATGCATCCTTTGCTGCATATTTCAAAGCACGCATAATAACTCTTGCATTATTTTGATCTAGATTTCCTGTAGGTTCATCAGCAAATATGATTTTATTCTTTCTCAAAAGTGCTCTTGCAATACCTACTCTTTGGCGTTCTCCACCACTTAAATTCTTAACGAAATGTCTTTTGTATTTTTTTAATTTGACTATGTCTAATACCTGATGAATTCTAAAATCTACCTCTTCCTTAGATGTAATTCCATTTAGCAATAGGTATTCATATAAATTATCATAAACCGTATTATTCTCTAGTAAAAAACAATCCTGAAAAATATAGGAAATATTTTTTTCTCTATAAGAATCCATATCCTTGATTTTTATGCCATCATATAAAATTTCTCCAGAGGATGGACAATCTAATCCGCCTAATATATTTAATAAGGTGGATTTACCACTACCTGACTCACCTAAAATAGAGATTAAACCTGTATTTGGTAAATCTAAATCAATATCCTTTAATATTTGTACTCTATTAAAGCTTTTTGTAACGTGAATAAGATTAATCATTTCTCTTACCTCCCTTACCTAAAGCCTTCTTTTTCGATAAAACGAATTGATTTAATATAAATATACATAATATTGAAAATATAAATACAAATATAGTAGATTTTAAGCAAATATTTAGAATAGAAAGATTCTTATAAAAGATATTTAAAAATAGAATGGCAAGGAATAAGGATAGAATAAAGCTTACTAAAAAATACCCTATAAATTCTAAGGATAATAATTGTCTTGTTTTCTTCTTATTCAAGCCTAAAGAGCTTAAAACCAAGTATTCCTTATTTCTTAATTTAAATAAACTTAAAAAGATAAAGCCAAAGATTAAAAAAGAACTTAAAACAATACTATAAATTAATGCAATTGAGGTATAAACAGAAGCATTATTCATAAAATCATCTTCTAAGGAATAATAAACCATATCTACAGCATAATATCCCATATTTTTTAAATGAGCAATTTCATCTTCTGGATTTACATCATAAATAATGGCATCGAAGCACTTATCAAAAATATAATCCTTATTGATTTCAAGTATTGTCTCTTCACCATCATATTCAATTAGAAATTCGCTTCCGCTAGATAAATACTCTCTTCCATCTATCTCATAATATATATCAAAGCGTTGAATTTGCCCCTCAAAGCTCTTAGGGAATGTAATCTTATTCTTAGTAGCATCTCTACAAACCAACCTAGAATAATCATAGATTTTAGTAGTGGATTCGCTACTATTCAGAATATTTGTAATTGTTCCATCATAATTAATACAAACCCTAGAACTACTGCTTACCATTTTACTTATAGCCTGTAAATAGTCATTCCCAAACAAATAAGATTTTGTTGCACTACTTGCGACACCTACAATAATGTAAGAATCTCCCATTCTAAAGCCTGTAATTTCTTTATTTAAGTAGACCTCACATTCATGCTCTGTAAGATTTCCCTCTAAATTGATACATACCTCGTTGGAAGCATTAGGATATCTACCTAAAAGTAAGCTTGGCATTTCATCATGATAATATAAATTGGCATTTTTATAATTTTTAATTTCATAAATACAGCTTCTTAATTCCTCACTTGGATTTCTATTATAAGAATTATATTTTTGAAATATAGTAGAATCTATAGGTTTACTGTCATTTGCTAAAACATAGACAGAGTTTTCCTTTGCATTTATGAAACGATTTGTATATTTGTATTGGTTTAAGGATATATTCTCAGCCGTAAATGTAATAAAAAGTAATAAAGAAAATATAAATCCTGTAAGTATCATAATAAAAGCCTTATTAAAGCTTCTAAATGAATTATAAAATGACATTTGAATCATTTTCTTAAATGAAATTACATCTGATTTTTTATATACCTGAAGTATTCCCTTCTTTTGAGATAATTCCTCATCTAAGGCAATTTCATTTTTTTTAAATAGAATTCTTCTTGTCGCAAAATCCTTTATTTCATCAAAGTTGTGCGTAACAATTACAACTAAATGGTCTTCTCCTAAGGATGCTAAAAGTGATACAATTCCCTTTGCCGTTTCACTATCCAAATTCGCAGTAGGTTCATCAGATGCAATAATTTTCGTATCTAAAGCAATCGCTCTTGCAATAGCACATCTTTGTTTTTCTCCACCAGACAGCTTATTGCATCTTTTATCCTTTAAACTTTCGATACCAACCCTCGCAATCGCATCTAGCGCTTTTGTCTTAGCATCCTTTATTGAATAATTCTTAATTAATAGTGGCATCATGACATTATCGATTACACTCATAGATTCTATCAAATTATAATCCTGATAAATAAAGGATATATTTTGAAATCTATAATCATTCATTTCATCTAAATCATATTCACTTGTGTTTTTGAAATCGATAATGATTTCTCCTTCCGTAGGAGAATCTAGCTTAGCTAAAAGCTTTAAAAATGTGGATTTACCACTACCTGATTCACCACATATTGCAACAACACCAGTATCATTTAGCTCTAAATTTACATCTCTTAAGCCTAGTGTTGCTTTATCTTTATCTACATAAATTTTTGACACATTTTTAAATTGTATCATTCTATCACTCCCAATAAATAACGCTTCTATTTGATTATATCATTAGAAGCGCTAAATACTATATTATTTTATTTATTTAACATTTCTTTGCATACTTTTCACATAAAGAAATGATTTCATCTAGAGTATATTCTTTATATTCACCGTACGCTTTTGCGTTTAAATACTCATTATAAGTTTCTTCATGAGAAGAAATATAAGGCTCTTTTAAAGTGAATTCCGTAATTTCTACATCATTTTCAAAAACAATTAAATAATGAACTATATCATTGCCTGAATAGTATTTTAGCTCATAGTACCAATAATTATCCTTGCTGTAGCAATCTAATCCATCTAGTTCCATTTCTCCAGCTAAAATTGCTTTACCCCATCTTGATCCAATTAGTGATTCTTGACTATTATAATCCTCATTTTTACATGCCGACAAACCAAATAGAAAAACAATGGCAATCAACAACGCTTTAAATAATTTATTTAGATTTAATCCAATGACCTTTCGCATACTTTAAACCTCTAAAATAGTTTTCATTTTTTTCCAACTAGAAAGACTATACCCAACAAATGGGCAAAATTGTGTTACAGTTGGGCCGGAAACATATCTACTTTCAACTATCAAATTCTTCTTTGAAGACATTTTGAAACCTATGCGTCGATTTGCTGCAAAAACAAATTCAAATTCTATGCCACATTCAGTAGTAATTTCATTTAAGTAATTATGTTCCGACATTTCAATTGCTGTTGTTAGTAAGGCAGGTATCACACTCTTCAGGATAATTATCACTTAAATCATAAGGTAATAAATAGATGTGTGCTTTTTCTTTATAGAAATCTCTACCGCCTAGATTTCTATCAAAAACCCAAACTGAAATACGTTCAAATGCCTCACCAGAGGAACTTTCGAAATAGGAATAATGGTAGATATAATATTCATCATATTGATAAAGTGATAGTTCCTTATTAATGCAGTCTTCTAAAAAGAAAGCTAACCTTTTAGAAATAAAATCACTCTCAACTTCATCATATGCATTTTTATTATTGCACGATGTCGTTAAAAAAACAAATAGTAAATATGCTAGCAGCAATTTTTTTAATTCTAATCTCAAATTTCATACAGTATTCCTCACCATAAATCTCTCATCTTTTGCATATGAAGATACTTTTTCTCATAACATAGTTAAACTATACATCTTTCTTAATTAACATTTAATTCCATCCATAAGAAAATGTTCTTCTGAACCATCTCCTGTATAGGAAGTATGCTAGCAATATTAATAGTCACATTCTCTTCTTTTTGATTAATTAACTAAAAAGTTTAGTCCATTCTTCTTCTGTGTAAGATTTATATTCTCCAAATTGTTTTGCCTTCATATAACAATTATAGTATGCTTCAAAACCTTCCTTTAAGGCCTCAAATGTACTTAAATTAATTGTAAGTCGAAGACTTGAGTTATCATATATATAAATGTCATTAAAAGTATCCTGTTCACTTGTAATATTATAATTAATGATATAAAAACTCCATGTTCTTTCTAAAGCGCTAGAATCATCTTCTATAACATCAATATAAATATATCTTTCTAAAGAATTAATTGTATAATTCTCGTTCTTCCAGCGAGAATTAAAATTGTCACTTAATACATCATCCACATTTATTTTCTCATTATTTTTACTACAAGACGAAAGAGAAAGAAATAATATAAATGATATGAGTAAAATAATGACTTTTCTTGATTTACATTGCTGCCCATTTACCTTTTGCATTTTTTTCTCCTCTTAAATATGTGTCTAAACTATTATATGTTATCACGTCATAATTATAACCAAATAATCCCACTGGAACATCAGTCGTATACCACTCTTTTAATCCTAAGCAATACTCGGCCGAATATTTAATTGTATCATAACTAATTGCGGTTTCCTTTATTTTACATTCATTTTTTATTTTTGTAATAAGTGCTTGCTTTGTTAAATAGTTCATGCTTGTTGCCAAACTAGCGCATTCGAAAAACGCGGAGATTGCAATTGAAGTACCCGCTGTTGCCTTGGCTGTAATGATACCAACCACAAAGCCTATCAAATCAACGACTTCGGGTATATTACTATCCTTTATTTCAAGCAACGTTTTAGGGCTTATAGAATCCATACCATATTTTTCTTTATATTCGCCCAAATCTATTTCTTTATCCAAAAGCATCCAATAAAACAATATGGTTTGTTCATATGTGAAATACTGAATATAGTTAGTATAAATCCTTAATCCACTATAATATGGGTCATTATTTTCACATATCCATCTATTATAGCTTGTATACCTAGGTCTATATATTAAATCTTCATTTGGCCCTATATTTATAGTATATGAACCAGTAGCGGTTCCATGCATTCTTACTGCGACATAATAATATCCTTTAGCAAGATATTCAATAGAACATACATTATAATAATTATTGTCACATTTACTTCCATCATCTTCTGTTCTATCAAAGCCAATAAAGCCATCAACCCACCAAAGAATTTGATTTTCTCTATATAATCTAATTTTTGTGTCCTTGCTTCCTGTCGTATATGCTGTATAATAACCATCACATGGAACATAATAATGATAAATATGTACTTGATATGATTTAGTTATACTATTTGTATAAGATACAAGATTTTCAACATTTACTGGATTAGTTATCTTGTCTCTACAAGCATATAATTTTTCATTCGATAAATCAATTTCATAAGCATTAGCTATTCCATCACAAGAATAGTAATAATCATTTGATGCAGCATGTACTCCTACTTGGGATACAATACCTAAAAAAGCATAGCAAAAGCTACAATAAAAATTCTATTTAATGTTTTTATTTTTTTCTCTCCCACATTTAACATCGAGTAAAATTATACACTCCCAGAAATTTCAAGTCAATAACAATATTATACTTGTGTTTCCCCATTTTTATTTCAAACATAAATTAATGATTTTATGGTGGATTAAACCTAACTCCCATCACAGTCCATAAATCTCGTCTTCGTTTATTTCTTTTTGGATATAATTCAACTATTAATTCATTACTAAAAAATGAAATAATTTCTTTTATTCCATCACTAATTCTATATAACCAGAATAATACTTTTTCTCTTAATTGGTTTTTTATTTTCCATATTGTCTTTCCTACTGCTTTCATATTTATAACATTGCTGAAAAACATTGCATATGTAAGTAGTGTATTTAAAGACTGTATTCTTTTATATCTTCTTACTTTAATCTTTTCAAACGAAAATTGTTGTTTCTTATATTTGAAATTTTCTTCAATTTTCCATCTTAAAGTGTAATCTCTTACTACTTGTAAAGCTTGATCTTTACCTGAAACTTTTCTAGATGTTAATAACACCATGTAAGCCTCAATTAAATTTCTTTTATCTATAGCGAAACCTTTTACTACTACCATAGTTATTACTTTAGATGATAATGATTTTGTTTCTCTATTTTTTATTATTATTTGTTTATAAGATACTTTTAAATTTTGGTAATCCTTTGAAACATATTTATATTTTCCTTTTATATTTTTTGCAATTTTGCTGATAGTGTTTTTCTCTCCATTAATATATACATTTCTATCTAAACTTTTTGCTCTTATTATAAAATCAGAACCCATTTCTAGCACTTTTCCCATTAAAATCGCGTTATCATAACCTCTATCCATTATAAATATTCCTTTACCATAGATATTATTTACATAATCCATATGCTGTAACCATAAGTCATTATCAGATTTATAATCATCATCCTTTGATGATCGTAATTCAGATACTAAGCTTATTGGTTGATTATTATTATCAATAGTTGCGATTTCATTAATTTGATAGCCTTGTTTTATAGTATGAGAATCAGAACCATCTAATACTAATTTTTTAATAATATATCGTAGATTTAAAAAATTATTAGAATTATTATTTAAAGAAAATAATATAAAAATGAATATTCAAGCATTAGTAGATGATGCTAAAACTGCAATACTGCTCTCATCTATAAATTTAGGATATACAATAGTACCAGATACTTCATATTATTCCTTTAAATATCTAAATTTAAATAAATGTATTATTGATTGTAATGAATTAAATACCAAGATTGGTGTTATAGATAGAAAAGGAGAAAAATTAAAAAAAGAATATGAAATACTAATTTCATACCTTAATAAAATAAATTCTCAAGCTTAGGCTTGAGAATATTTCTTTTTATTCTTTATTAATACTGCACTTTTATTTTTCTTTTTAAAAAATGGATTTAACATTTTCTTTCTTTTTTCAAAACAATCCTCTAATCTATTTTTATCAGCTAAAAATTCAAATACAACTTGATATTCTTTATTGACAAATAATAGCCCTAATCTTTCACTTCTACTAATAGCCTCATAATCAACTCCAACATTCTTTAATTGATTAATAATACTTGTTGATGAAGTAACATAGTAATTGTCTAAATATTTATTTCTTAAAAATATTAAATGACTAGAAATTGCATATGATTGTCTGCATAAAAAATAATCAATTACATAATTAATTGAATCTAATTCAATTATTCTTGCATCAAAGGCTCTTAATTGAAGACTTAAATCTAAATTATGATTATTAGCTGCAATATAAAAGGCAGCAGTAAGCTTTGAGGCTAAGATAGATATAAGCTTTTCCACTCTATTTTTATATCTCAATATTGTTTGTTTTTCTAAATAAATTGAAACCTCATCACTATAAGAATAAGCAAAATACAAATCCTTTTCATTGAGCATAAATCTTTCTATTGCTTCCTTCATTGAAAATAAAAAGCTTTTTTTTAATTCAGGCTTACTCATAAAAGCCTTAGTCATTCCAACTCCATCAAACCTAATAATATATTCTTTATCATCTTTTAGAGTTAAATCATAGTTATATTCATATTTTTTAAATTCATTATTTATTATTTCTGCTTTCGCATGAGAATAGCTTTTCATAAAATCACTCCAAAACAAAGTAATTATAGCATAATAAAACAAATAATGATATTTTTTTTAGAATAATTCTTTATATTTTTGCATTTTTGGTAATTTAATTATCATTATTAATGAAATTGAGATACTAATTACTCCAGCTAAGACATTTGATGTAAACATTGCAACACCACATGCCTCATAATTCATTTGTACTAAAAACATTAATATTAATAAAACTGGTATTCTAAATAAGAATAAAGTTGACATAGATAATGCCATTGTAATTGCTGTTTTTCCTAAACCATAAAAAAAGGCACTTCCAATCCCACTTAAACCCATAAATACAATATCTAAGCATTCCCACTTAAAGATATTAATAATTTTTTCTTGATAGTCTAAATCATTTGGTGAAAAGAATTCTGCAATTTGTCCCTTTAACAAATATAAAACTATTGTACCAATAGTAGATAATATTAATATATAAATCATATTGATAAAATATGTCTTTTGAATTCTTTTTCCATTTTTCGCTCCATAATTTTGACTTATTATCGTTGCTGATGCATCTTCAAAGGAATTTATCATATTACTTAATAATCCCGCAATAGTATTTGAAATACCTAAAGCTCCTACTACTGTTTTTCCATATTGAGCTAATGCTTGTGCATTTACATATACCTTTCCAAATGAAAAAAGAAATCTTCCTATAAAAACTGGAAAAGCTAATTTTATTATGGAAAGTGTATTTTTTTTATTTAAATTTAAACTTTTAAAGGATATTCTTAATATATTATCACTTCTAAAAGAAAAGAATATTCCAAAAACAAATAAAAAACCTTGTGCGATTAATGTAGCTACTGCAAGCCAAGTAATTGTAACATTTTCAAAAGGACCAAAAGCAAATAATGTAGTCAAAGATATTTTTATTATTATTACACCAATATTTAAGATAAATAGTTTAAAGGTATTCCCTTTTGATTTTTCTAATGCTAAGAAGGTACTATTAATCGTTGTAAGAAATAAGATAATTATTTGGACATAAAAATATCCCATTGCATTATCAATAGTAGATTGATCTGTTTGTAATAATTTCAAAAAAGGAACTCCCAACGGAATAAAAATTAATGTAATAGCTGCAATAATTAATGCAAGAGAATATAATGTATTAGCACAGCATCTTGCTTCTTCGTTTCTTTTTTCACCATATTTTTTGGCAACTAGGATTCCACCACCAATAGCTAATGCATCGCTTACAGTTGAAATCATTATTTTTATTTGATCTAATACAACTATATCAGCTGCATCACCAATATTTGCAGATTGAACCACCATCATATCATATATTCCATATAGATAATTGCATAAATTATAAAATAGAATTGGTAGTCCTATTGTTAAAATTGCCTTCCATAAATTTCCATTTAATATTTTTTCTCTTTTTTTGAGTGCTCTTAATTCCTTTACATTTTCCAAACTAATCACCTCACCAGAATGAAATTATATTACTTTTTAAAAATAATATTGGAAAAATTATCACAAAAATATAATTATAAAAATAGAGCCTTGAATATATTTTTCAAGGCTGATATTTTATTTCAAATTATTAATTAAATTTTTCATTTCAAGTTTATTATTATCTGATAATGTTGTTTTAATTGTAATTTTTGGTTCTAAAATCGTTATATTTTTCATTGATGAAAGCTTTTCTTCCATAAGCTTATTTGCCATTGGAGCCCAAGATCCATTTTCGATTAATCCAACAGTTCTATTTTGATAACTCTTATGAGATAATCTCATTAAGAAATCCTCCATTGGAGTAAACATATACCCATCATATGTTGGAGCTAGTAAAACCATATTTTTATATTTAAATGCTTCTGCTACTGCTAAAGATAAATCACATCTAGTAATATCAATAAGCTTTGTATTAATATTATTTTCAATAGCTAATTCATATAAATATTTAGCTGCATTATAGGTATTTCCATGAGCAGAAGCTGAGGCTATTAATAATCCATCAACTTCATATTGATAGCTACTCCAAATATTATAAAGATTAATATAATATCCTAAATTATCATTTAATAAAGGACCATGAAGTGGAGCAATCATTTTAATATCTAAAGCTGAAGCCTTCTTTAATAAAGTTTGAACAGGACCTCCATATTTACCAACAATATTTAGATAATATCTTCTAGCCTCATCTAGCCATTCTTCATGAGTAGATAATGCTCCAAATTTACCAAAGGCATCTGCAGAAAATAATATTTTTTCCTCTAATTCATATTCAACCATAACCTCAGGCCAATGAACCATAGGAGCCATGATAAATTTTAATGTATGCTTACCTAAGGATAATGTGTCATTTTCTTTTACAGAAATTACTCTATTAGATAAATTATCAATTTGATAAAAATTAGGTAACATAGCTAAAGCTTTAGCACTCATTACAAGCTTCATATTAGGATAAATTTCACAAATATCCTTAATTGCTGCTGAATGGTCAGGCTCTAAATGAGATACTATAAGATAATCAACTTCTTTGCCATTTAATTCTTTAGCTAAATTTGCTAGCCATTCATTCTTTTTTCTCTTATCAACTGTATCCATTACAGCAACTTTTTCATCAATAATTATATATGAATTATATGATATACCATTTTTTACTTTATATTGGCTTTCAAATAAATCAATATCTAAATCATCACAACCAATATATTTAATATCCTCACTAATATACATAATTTCCCTCCTATTGATTTTCTTTTTCTGCTTTCACCTTAGCATCATACTTCTTACGTTCAACAGTATCTAAGATTCTCTTTCTTAATCTAATATGCTTTGGAGTAATTTCTACTAATTCATCTTCATTAATAAATTCAAGACAATTTTCTAATGTTAAAACTCTAGGTTTTTTTAGTACAACTGTAGTATCCTTATTAGAGGAACGGGTATTTGTTTGTTGTTTAGCTTTAACAACATTTACAGCCAAATCCATATCCTTATTACCTTCACCTACAATCATACCTTCATATATATCCTCACCAGGAGAAATAAACATAACTCCTCTATCCTCTAAAGCTCCAATAGAGTATGCTGTAGATTGACCTTGAGCCATAGACACAAGTACACCTGTAGTTCTTTCACCTACTGAAACACTCTCAACAGGTCTATAATCTAAGAAGCTATGATTTATAATACCATAACCTTTTGTAAGAGTCATAAAATCAGTATTAAAGCCAATTAATCCACGAGAAGGAATAGAATAAATTAATCTTGTTTGAGTTTCTGTATTTGTCATTGTTTCAAGACTTCCATGACGATTACCAAGCATTTCAATAATATTTCCAGCATATTCATTTGGTAAATCAATTACAGTATATTCATATGGTTCACACATTACTCCATCAATTTCTTTCATGATAACATGAGGACGAGATACTTGGAATTCATACCCTTCTCTTCTCATTGTTTCAATTAAAATACCTAAATGAAGCTCACCACGACCAGAAACAATCCATTCCTCACTTAGCGGTACACGTGAAACCTTTAATGAAACATCCTTTTGAACCTCACGGAATAATCTTTCCTCTATTTTAGTAGCGGTAACCATTTTTCCATCAAGTCCACAAAATGGTGATGTATTAGTGCCAAATGTCATTTGAACAGTAGGCTCTGAAATATGGATTTTTTCAAGTGGCTCTTCTTGACCTAAGGTACAAATAGTTTCACCAACAGAAATATCTCCAAGTCCTGATACTGCAACAATATCACCAGCACAACCTTCTTTTATTTCAATTCTATCTAGTCCTAAAAATCCATATAATTTTTGAACTCTAAAGGTTTTAATAGAACCATCCAATCTCGAACAAGATACAACTTCTCCAGATTTAATTTTACCTCTTGTTATTCTACCAATACCAATTCTTCCAACGAAGTCAGTATAATCTAGTAGTGCAGGCTGAAGCTGAAGTGGTGAATCTACATCCATATTTGGAGCTGGAATCTCATTAATAATCATATCAAGAAGAGGCTCCATTCCAGGCTTTTGAGTTGTAGGATCTGGATCTAATGAACAAGTATTATTCATTGCAGAGGTATAACAAATAGGAAAATCTAATTCATCTTCATCACATCCTAAATCAATGAATAATTCTAATACTTCATCAATAACCTCAAGAGGTCTCGCACTAGGTTTATCAACTTTATTAATAACAACAATAGGCTTTAAATGTGCTTCAAAAGCTTTCTTTAAAACAAATCTTGTTTGTGGCATTGTACCTTCATAAGCATCAACTACTAAAACAACACCATCAACCATTTTCATAATTCTTTCAACTTCACCAGAAAAATCCGCATGTCCTGGAGTATCAAGAATATTTATTTTGGTATCTTTATATATTATAGCTGTATTTTTAGCAAGAATTGTAATACCTCTTTCACGCTCTAAAGCGTTAGAATCCATCACTCTTTCTTCAACAACCTGATTATCTCTAAAGGTATGCGAGCTTCTTAATAATTTATCAACTAATGTAGTTTTACCATGGTCAACATGGGCAATAATTGCAACATTTCTAATATCCATCTATATCACCTTAATTTATTTATTCAAACATAAATATTTTAACAAAAAAATAATCAATTATTCAAAGAAAACGTTATTATTATTAAACTTATTATAAGATACCTATCTCAATAACATAATAGTCTTCATTATTATTAGTTAGAAAACTAAAACCCTTAACTCCTAAACTTCCTAATGGACCTAAATCTTTGTTACCTTCTTTTTTTAAACTATATGTAAAACCCTCACTTGAACTATTTCCAATCAATCCATCAACAAAGATTTTACCTATATTTATATTGAATTCCTCATAAGTACCAAGCTGAATAAAGTTTTTTAATATACTGAATATTTCCATACATTCTTCAGTCTCTAAATTATTTATCTTTAGTTCTTTAGAATTAATAGTATAATTCAATTCTCCTAAATCCTTTACTATTACTGTAGAGGAAATATATAAATAATTTGGAATATAACCACTAATTAAATTTAGAGGAAACTCATTTAAAGAGTTTTTAATTTCTCTAATATCTAACCTAATAATAACATTAAAATTAGCACCCTCACTACTACAATCAAAAAAATCTACTTGTAGTATTTCAAAAGGAATATTAAAATTACCATTTTTAATTGTACTATTCATCGACTCCTCACAAAATTGAGAGAAAAAAGCAGCGCATTCCTTATCAGATAACTTAATATCCATTTCTTCAAGATTTAAATTAGAATAATCAAAGGTATATCCATTATCCTTCTCAGTTATTACATTAATCTTATTTAATTGAGTTTTAGAAGAAATTAAATCATCTTCAGTATATGGATTTGTTATTAGTTTATTTTCATCTACCTCATATGTTAATTTTACCAAGCTATTACCTACAGTAAATAAATTTATATTATAAGTAGCTTGAACATAAACATATAATCCAACTACTACTAATATAACTAAAAAAACTAAAAACAATAAAAACATGAATAATCTTTTAATTAATTTCATAAGCATCACCCTCTTAAATTCGATATATCATTATTATATATTAAATTTAGAAAATATTAAAAAAAAATTCAATATTTCATAAAATAATAAGATGATTTGATTTATTTATAAAAAAATAGTATAATGTTGACATATTTGGTGGTGAATTTATGATTATTTTTACAATATTTATTATATTAAGCCTACTATTAGGAGGATTAATATTTTTCTTAATTGGTCAATTCAGCTTTTGGTATAATTATTTAATATTATTATTACTATTTATTGCTTCTTTTATTGTAATTGTAGGATTATACGCTTTACTATTATTAATATTCTCATCATTTTTAAAAAATGATAATGATGTTAAAAAAATACCAAAATTTTATTCATTCATTGTAAAAGAAACAGCAACCCTATTATTAATAATAATGAATGTACATATCAAGTTTACTGGTACTGAAAAACTACCACTTGAACATGCAGTATATGTATCTAATCATGTTTCTGGTTATGATGGAATGGTTGTATTAAAATGCATCAAAGATAAACCTCTTTCAGTAATAACAAAAATTGAATATTTAAATAATCCATTTACAGGAAAATTATTTCACCAAGCAGGATTTATTCATATTGATAGGAATGATGAATTTCAAGCAGCAAAATGCTTAATAAAAGGAATTAATTACTTACGTAATGATGAAGCAAGCGTATATATTTGTCCTGAAGGTACAAGAAATCATAATCCTGAAACTTTGCTTCCATATCAAGGTGGAGCATTTAAAATGGCTTTTAAAACTAAAAGACCAATAGTTGTTTTAGCATTAAAAAATACTGAGAAAATAAAAAAGAATTATGTCATAAAACCTACAAAAGTTTTCTTAAAGGTAGTCAAAGTTTATCATTATGATGACTATAAAGATATTGAAATTGATGATTTAGCAGAACAAATAAGACAAGAAACATTAGAAGCACTTAGGGAGTTTTAATATGCATTATTTATTATATAATCCATTAGCTAATAATTATCATGCATGTGATGATATCCATAAGGTTTTAGAACTACATAAGGAAATCAATTATGAGCAAATTGATATTACTAAGCTAGATTTAGTTAAATTTTTAAGTGATATTGATGATGATTCTTCTATCACAATACTTGGTGGGGATGGCACATTATCAAATTTTGCATCAAATTATCAAAAGTGTAAAATAAATAATCCAATATACTTATTTCATGGTGGTTCTGGAAATGATTTCTTAAATGATATTGCCAAAGGAAAAATGGAAATACAAATAAATAAATATCTACAAAATATTCCCTACGTAATAATAAATGATAAAGAATATCGTTATATTAATAATGTTGGCTATGGAATAGACGGCCAAGTATGTGAAGAGGCTGATATTTTAAAAGCTAAGGGCAAGAAAAAAATAAGCTATACTCTAATAGCACTAAAGCTTTTATTAGGAAAATATAAGACTAGGAAAGCAAAAATTACAGTAGATGGCATAACTAAAGAATATAATCATGTTTGGCTTGCAGCATCAATGAATGGTCAATACTATGGTGGTGGTATGATGGTAGCACCTGGTCAGGATAGATTATCAAACACCTTGAGCCTTGTCGTAATGTCATGCAAAAATAGATTAATTGCATTAATTAATTTCCCAAAAATATTTAAAGGAAATCTTATAAAAAAGAAAAAACTTGTTCATATCTATAAAGGAAAAGAAATAGAGGTTGAATTTGATATTCCTTGTGCTTTACAAATTGATGGAGAAACCTTCTTGAATGTATCTAAATATAAGGCCTATATAAAATAAAAACAGAACCGTTTGGTTCTGTTTTATTATTATATTTGCTTTTTCTTTAAATAATAAAATAAGGCAATTTCACGCTGAGTATCAAGCTCAAGCATTGTATCACCAACCTTAGTTTTACTAGAGCAATGAAGGATATTTCTCATTATATCAGTTTTAACATTAAATTCCTTTGGTAGAGTCTTACGTAATTCTTCAACAGTATTCCTACAAATTGTTAATGCATCATTTCCTTCATAAATCATTCCAAAGGCTTTATCACTAATAATATAATTTACTAATTCCATATAATATGGCTTACCACTTTTTTCAGTATAATGTAATTTTGCACATTCCTCATCATATTGAATATATGCAAAATCAACCATCTTTACACCTTTACTCTCTAAAACATCAATAGCTCTTCTTATTAGCTTTGAATCTGTAAAGCCAGGCTTTACCATTACATAACATCTTTCAACCATATAAAACCTCACTAATATTAATTACTATTATGATTTTACCAAATATATTAATAATAAACAATAGTATTTATAAGCAAAAAAATCATTTATTTATAAATTCTACTATCCTATCCATAACACTACTATCAAGCTCTCCAAGCTCATGGAAATTAATAGATTTTATATATTCTTCCTTCTTTTCGTTTGGTAGCTTAGATATATTATTTTGAAATTCATTTAGTTTTCTTACAGCCTCATCTGTATAATTTGGATTATGATTTTTATTAGTTGTAATAATATAATTAAAATTTGGATAATTATTTTTTATTACAATAGAATTCTTATTTGAATCTATAAATTTATCATTAGTAGAATATACAATTAATACTTTTCCTTTATAATTCTTAAGTGATTTTACGCTTGATGAAAATACATATTTACCAACCTTAAAATATTCAATTAAAAATATAAATGGTGCTAATATTTTTAATCCCTTAGGCATAAATGATAATAAACATTTATATACATTACAAAATGGAGCCATTGCAATAATACCCTTAATATCCTTATGATATTTAATAATATTTGTTGCTGCATATGCACCCCATGAATGCCCCATGACATAAATTTCCTTATTAGGATAATTTTCTTTAATAAATTTCATTGCATAATCTAAAGACCTAAGACTATTACCTAAACCTCTAATATTTTTTCCTTCTGATAGTGAGGTTCCCTCATAATCAAAGGCAAAAACCTGAAAATTATTTCTACATAAGTATTCAATATCCTGTAAATATGAATTATGATTACTCCACATACCATGACAAAAAATTATTATTTTATTATTATCATAATTATCATAATGATACATAAAGCCTTTTATTAAATATTTACCTAATTTAAATTCTAAGGGATCAGAATTTAAATTAAATTCCTCTTTAGTATATAAAGGTATTAAAGGATTAGCCTCATATCTATTACCAAAGCTAATATTATGAATAATAAGAGCAAGAATAAATAATACTACTAAAATTAAAACTATAATACCTAAAATAATATATAATGTAATCATATTTATTCCTTTCTATTTAAAAATGTAGCATAAATTATGCTACATTCTTTTTATATATTTCAAATAGTCCCTCTAATGTTAAAAGCTCAACAAGCTCAACATTTGATTTACATAATGGCACTATTAATTTAGATAAGCCACCAGTGGCAAGAATAGGTAAATCATCTTTTCCTATTTCTTTTCGAATTCTTTCAATCATTCCATCTACCTGAGCAGCAGCTCCAAAAATTACACCTGATTGCATACAGGTAATAGTATTTGTAGCAATAACCTTCTTAGGACAAACAAGCTCAATATTTGGTAATAATGCTGCATTAGATACTAATGCTTTCATTGATATTGCAACACCAGGTGCAATACTACAGCCATAAAATATTCCATTTTTTACATAAATATATTTTGTTGCCGTACCTAAATCAATAATAATTGCCTCATTATAATGCATCATAGCACCAGCACAATCAGCAATCATATCTGCTCCTACTGTTTTAGGATCATCTACCTTTAATTGAATTCCAGTTTTAACACCAGGACCAATTATTATTACATCCCTAGAAATATATTTATCACACATTTTTTTTAAGGCACTAGTAACAATAGGTACAACAGATGAAATAATAACTTTTTCTGGAGAGTATTTATCTAGTAATGATTTAAATAAAATATAATATTCATCTGCTGTTTTATCAGTAGATGTCTTAAATCTGTAGGTTTTTTCTATTACATGATTTTCTGCAAAGCCTAAAACTATACTTGTATTTCCAACATCAACTAATAAAACCATAAATAAACTCCTTTAAGCTATTTCTTCATTTAAATTCGAAAAGTCATTTGCAAATCCTAAATTATGACTTCTTGTTACAATCTTAATTATAGTTAATACTGCAGGTGCTAATACTACATTAATTGTGAACTCAATTGCGAAATTTGGACCAAATACGCCAAGGAAGATCACATAGAATGCTCCATCAGTTGAGGTTAATTCCCAAACTGAATAGAAAAATAAAGCAGCTCCAATAATAAATATTAAAGTATTTACAACTGGTACCATTATTGTAGCTACCACTGCTGCAACAACATTAACAATTCTTTTATTTTTAGTTGTTTGACATTTATTAGCAAAATAAGCAATCGCACGATATAACCATCCAGCTAAAAAGCCTGCTAAGCCTGACTTTAATAGACATAATAGAACTGTTACTACCGGATTGACACTAAAGAATGCCATTGTACTTGGAGCAGTTAAAATAATAGCTCCCATCACCATACCTAAGAATAATCCTGCTACAGGGCCATATAATATAGCTCCCACTGCAATAGGTATAAGTGCAAGTGTAATATTTACAGTACCAATGGTAATGTAATTACCTAATAGCTGTAATACAACTACTAATGCAGTTAGTATTGAAATACCAACTAAACGCTTAATCATAATACTGTTTTTCATATTAATTTTCCCTTTCTTTTTAGGCCTCTATGGGTCCCATAAGCGCATATATTATATGTCTTTTTATTTAAAAAAACAAGGAAAAATTTACCTTAATAATAGAAAAAGCATCAAAAAGATGCTTTTAAACTATATCAATATCATTAGAATTTATAGAAATATCAATGTCATTAATTACTAAATGTAGTCTATCATTAAAATAAATATTATTTAAATAATATGGCATATTAATTGAGCCATTGAAGACTATATCTTTAAAAATGAATGTTTTTACTTGATTTAAATCGATTTCAGGTCTATAGCCATTAGCTATTAATTCTATATAAGCATTCATTTCAACTTTTAAGAATAAATTATTATCTTTTATTTTTAAATCTAATATTTTAAAATCTTCTTTATTATAGCTTTCAAAAAAGAATTTTGTTGTCATATTTTTAATCCTTTAGCATTTTCCAATCAATTTCTGGATTTGAATCTAAATTTAAAAATAATTTCTTAATAGGGTCATTAGTTTTATAAATAGCTCTAACAAATAATTCAGCTATTCTAATAGCACCCTCATAAACTAAATGAGAATGATCATTCATTCCATCTATATAGGTCGAATATTTTTGAGCTGGAAAAATCATATGAAACTTCTTTGTAGCTTCTTCTCCTAATTTTGTATATAAATCAATTGTAAGCTGATTCATATCAATACAGGTATATCCATTTTCCTTACAAAAATCAAGCATAGCTTGTGGATATAACCCATGAGAATTAATGCATTTTCCTTCGCTAAATTTATGTCTAGTAATGGATGTAGCATAAACAATATTACCACCATGTGATAAAACCTCATCATGAAAATAGGCTAGATTTTTTTGATATTCTCCATATGGTTCTGTATATCTACTAGGGTCATTTATTTTTTCATCATTATGTCCAAATTGACAAATAACAAAATCTCCCTTATCCATTTCATCTAAAATTCTTTGAAATCTACCTTCAGCAATAAAGCTTTTAGTACTTCTTCCATTTTCAGCGTAATCAATTACCCTTACGCCTTCATTTACAAATAATTCAACAACTTGACCCCAACCTGTTTGTGGATAGGTAAGAATATTATTATATTTCATTGTTGAATCACCCATCATAAATATCTTCATAAATACCCTCCTAAAAAAAATAAGGGAGCGATGCTCCCTATATCTTACTTATATTTTTTTCTTGCTTCTTGACGCTTTTGCTTACGTACATCGCTAGGCTTCAAATAATATTGACGTTTCTTCGCCTCTTGAAGGTTACCAGATCTAGACACATCACGTTTGAATCTACGTAAAACATCTTCGATACTCTCTTTTTCACGTACAACAATCTTTGGCATAACTAAGCCTCCTTCCAAGGACGAATTCCTAAGACATTATAGCAAATGAATGAAAAATTGTAAAGTATTTTTTTATGTTTTTTCCATTTTTAACAAATTTTTTTTAAATGCAAGTCAAAATAACAATTATTCTCCTATTATTTTTCCAAATAACATATCATTTTTTAATTCAAAAATTTCTACATCAACTTGTTTTCTTAATAGTTTTTTATCTAAAGGTAAATGAACATTTAAAAAATTTGAGGTATGTCCAATCATTAAATTATCCTTTAATTCCTGTTCAACAATCACATCAAGTCTTTTACCAATTTGAGACTTATAATATTTTTCTTCTAGACTATCAGATAATTCTATTAATCTTTTTGTTCTTTCTTTTTTGATATTATCCTTCACTTGAGGCATTAGGGCTGCCTTAGTTCCCTTTCTTAATGAATATGGGAAAACATGAAGCTTAGAAAAACCTATTTCCTTACAAAATTCCATTGTTTCAATAAAATCTTCTTCTTCCTCATAAGGAAAGCCTACAATAACATCCGTAGTTAAGGAAATATCAGGTCGAGCATTTTTAATTTTATTTACTTTATTAAGGAAATAAGCTTTATCATAACGTCTTTCCATTTTAGATAATATTTTATCAGAACCAGATTGAAGTGGCAAATGTAAATGATTAGCTAAAATTTTATTATTTCTCATAAGCTCAATAAAATCATCATCAACCTCATTTATTTCTATAGAAGATAATCTTAATCTTTTTAATAGGGGAACCTCTTCTAATATTCTTTTAACAAGCTTAGATAAATTAGTATTATTATCCATATATCTTCCTGTATGAATTCCCGATAATACTACCTCAATATAACCCATTTCAGTAACTCTTTTTAATTCGGAAATAACATCATCTGCGCATTTACATCTTACTGGACCTCTAGCATAAGGAATAATACAATAGGTACAGAAATTTTCACATCCATCTTCAATTTTCACAAACGCTCTAGTGTGATCATATGTAGTGACCTCAAGCTTTTCATATTCATGAGTTTCTAATATATCTAATATATTAATATATTTTTCTTTCACTTCTGTATCTAACATTTTTTCTATTTGTAATACTACATCCTTTTTATTGCCATTTCCAACTAAAATATCAACACCTTCAATAGTCTTTGCCTCTGGATTTGTTTGAGAATAGCAGCCCATTACACAAATAATTGCCTCTGGATTCATATTAATACATTTATGAATCATCTTTCTACTTTTCGCATCAGCCATATTAGTAACAGAACAGGTGTTTATTACATATACATCACATTTCTCGTTTGCATCTGTTATACTAAAGCCTCTTTCTATTAATTCGTTTTTTAAAGCATTAGATTCATAAATATTTACCTTACAGCCTAAGGTAATAAAACCAACCTGTCTCATTTTTTCAACTCCATTTCATAGCTAATAGCACTTAAACAATAAAATACCGCTGTTTCTGTTCTTAATATTCTAGGTCCTAAGCTTGCTGGAGTAAAGCCAATTGATTTTAAATAATTTAGCTCACTATCATCTATGCCACCTTCAGGACCAATAACTATTGCGATTCTATCATTTATTTTTAAATTAGAAATAATTCGTTTAAAATTTGTCAATTCATTATTTTTAGCATTTTCTTCATAACATAATATTTTATGATTATATGAAGAAAAATCTATTTTTTTAAGATCTAAAATATCATCTACTAATGGCACAATATTTCTATTACTTTGTTCTGCTGCTTCCTTTGCAATTTTATTAAATCTAGTTAATTTAGCTTCCTTCTTTTTAGGATCAAGTTTAAATAATGAACGTTTCATTAATGTAGGAGTAAAAAGACTAGCACCTAATTCAGTACCATGTTTTATTATTTCTTCTATTTTATCAGCCTTTGGATATCCCTGAAAAATAGATACAAAAACCGGCAACTCAACATTGCCGATTTGCTCTTCTATAATTTCAAAAGATACCTCATTACTAGAAATAGTTTTTAAGCTAACTAAATAGTTTTTCTCTCCATCACTGACTAAAATTCTATCATTAACCTTAAAACGCATTACATTAGAAATATGATGACAATCATCACCAGAAATTATATGATTTTTTAAATCATTTTTTGTAATGAAGTATTTTTGCATATTAGTTTTCCTTATATTTATCTAGTTTAATTTTAGCTAAAACTAAAACAAATGAGGAGATTACAACTCCAACAAAATATGTACTAGAATAGAATAACGATAATGCTAAAGAAGTAAAGAAATCTTGTCCTGAAGATATATAAGAAATAAAATTAAAGACAAAAGTATATAAGAAGAATGCTACACCTACAAAGTATAAAACTAATCCTGTGTTAAATAAATAATATAAAGGGTTCTTTAAATTATTCTTTGCAGCTTTGCATACCATTTCAAAGGTTTCATTATCCATAGCCTCTGTTGTGATAACATCATAAGCATAAGGCTTAAGATCCTTTCTTTCATCAACATCACCCTTATTATTTTCAACTAAAGGTAATACAAATACTAATTCCATAGTGTCTAAATTCCTATATAAATTATATACCTTTTTATATTTTTTCTCATAATCAACCTTTTCAAGCCTTGAAAAATCAACAGTTGGCTTTTCTTCCTGCTTAAAACATCCGAATTTTATTAAAGAAGTAGCCTTTTCATAATCTAATCTAGCACGCTCAAAGCCTAAAAGCTTTTCATATTCTTTCTTTTCCTTTTTCTCAGGGATATAATTATTTTCAGTTTCAATTTCTTCTAAACCATCAAATTGATTTTGTTCCATATACAATCCTCCTAAAAAATACTAGATTTATTATAACAATTTTAAAGTCTTTATTCAAGACTAATCAAAAAAAAGGCTAAATACAAATAAATATTTAACCTCAAATTAATCCTATTTAAATAAATTTTTAAACTTTTCCCAAGGAGATTTCTTTTCTTTATTCTCACATTGTCCTAATTTTGTAATTAATTCCTTCTCTTCTTGTGTTAGATTTGTAGGAACTACAACATTACAAATAACAATTTGATCACCACGTTGTACACCACCCTTAGGATTCTTTGTACCTCTACCACGCATTCTAAGCTTAGTACCTGGTTGAGTACCTGCGGGAATCTTTAGTGATACATTTCCATCAATTGTAGGAACTTCAATAGTATCTCCTAAAGCTGCTTGAGTATAGCTTAGTGGTATTGCAAGAATAATATCAAGTCCATCTCTTTTGAAGTTTGGATGCTCACCAACATTGAAGGTTATATATAAGTCTCCATTAGGACCACCATTTAATCCAGCCTCACCATAGCCTTCCATTCTAAGTGTCATACCATTTTGCATACCTGCTGGAATGCTAACCTCAACATCCTTAGTCTTACGAACACGGCCCTTACCACCACATTCGCTGCATTTTTTTGTAATAATCTTACCCTTTCCACCACAATCTGGACAGTTTGTCTCTACATTTGTATAGCCAAAGATAGTTTGTTGACGCATAATAACGCGTCCACGACCATTACATTTTGTACAGGTACGAATATCATTTTTAGAGTCAGCTCCTGTTCCTCCACAATGAATACATTCCTCATCAACTGTCAATCTAATTTTCTTTTTACAACCATATACAGCGTCTTCAAAGCTTATACTCATTTGTTTTTCAATATCATTTCCTTGTCTTGGAGAATTTCCGCCTGAGCGTCTTGCACCACCACCAAAGAATTGATTGATTATATCATCAAAGCCGCCGAAGCCTGATGCGCCACCAAAGCCACCAAAGCCTGATCCACCACCACCGAAGCCTTGTGTAGGATCATCAAAGCCAAATTGATCATATCTTGCCTTTTTTTGTTCATCAGATAAGGTGTCATAAGCCTCATTGATTTCCTTAAATTTTTCTTCAGCGCCAGGTTCTTTGTTCACATCTGGATGATATTTTTTTGCAAGAGAACGATATGCTTTCTTAATTTCTTCTTGAGAAGCGCCTTTTTGCAAACCAAGCACCTCATAATAATCTCTTTTAGCCATAATCACACCCCATTTTTATTCAGTAATGAAGGGCCCCTTTATGAGCCCTTCTTGTAATATAAATCACTTTTTATTATTGAACATCAGAGAAATCAGCATCTACAGTGCCATCACCATTAGCACCACTAGTACCGTTATTACCACCATTAGCCTCTTGAGCTTGTTGATATGCCTTTACAGCAATTCCTTGAGCTACCTTTTCAAGTTCTTCCTTCTTAGTACGAACAGTAGCTAAATCATTTGCCTTTAAAGCCTTTTCAAGTTCATCACATAAAGCCTCTGCTTGAGCCTTTTCAGACTCATCAACATTCTTAATTTCACCTAATGCCTTCTTAGTTTGGAAGATTAATTGATTTGCTTCATTAACTAAATCAGCTTCTTCCTTACGTTTCTTATCAGCCTCAGCATTTTCTTCTGCTTCCTTAACCATTCTTTCGATTTCAGCATCACTTAAGCCTGATCCATTTTGAATAGTAATCTTTTGTTCCTTACCAGTACCTAAATCCTTAGCAGAAACATTAACAATACCATTAGCATCAATATCAAACTTAACCTCAATTTGAGGAACGCCACGTGGAGCGGCTGGAATATCAGATAATTGGAAACGACCTAATGTCTTATTATCTGCTGCCATAGGACGTTCACCTTGTAATACATGAATATCAACTGCTGGTTGATTATCAGCTGCAGTAGAGAATACTTGGCTCTTTGAACATGGAATAGTTGTATTTCTTTGAATCATAACAGTAAATACACCACCAAGAGTTTCAATACCTAATGATAATGGTGTAACATCTAGTAATAATACATCCTTAACATCACCTGTTAATACACCACCTTGAATAGCAGCACCCATAGCTACAACCTCATCTGGGTTAACACTCTTATTAGGTTCTTTTCCTAATTCTCTCTTAACAAGCTCTTGAACAGCAGGAATACGAGTAGAACCACCAACTAATAATACTTGATCTAGATCCTTTGGAGTAAGCTTTGCATCCTTTAATGCTCTACGAACTGGTCCTAAACAACGATCAACTAAATGATGAGTTAATTCATCAAACTTAGCACGAGTAAGTGTACGATTTAAATGTAATGGACCTGCAGTTGGGCTCATTGAAATAAATGGTAAAGAAATTTCTACAGATGTAACACCTGATAAATCCTTCTTAGCCTTTTCAGCTGCATCCTTTAATCTTTGTAATGCCATCTTATCATTAGATAAATCAACACCAGATTCCTTCTTGAATTCAGCTACTAGCCAATCCATAATAACCTTATCAAAGTCATCGCCACCTAATACATTATCTCCTGCAGTAGCTAATACTTCGAATGTACCATCAGCTAAAGATAGAATAGATACATCGAATGTACCACCACCAAGGTCAAATACTAATACAGTTTGTTCTTTATCAGTCTTATCAATACCGTAAGCTAATGCTGCAGCAGTAGGCTCATTGATGATACGTAATACATCAAGACCTGCAATCTTACCTGCATCCTTAGTAGCTTGACGTTGAGCATCGTTAAAATATGCTGGTACAGTAATAACAGCCTTATCAACGCTCTCACCTAAATATGCTTCTGCAGTCTTCTTTAAATTTTGAAGAATCATAGCAGAAATTTCTTGTGGAGTATATTTCTTACCATTAATATCTACACGGTAATTATTATCTCCCATATGTCTTTTAATTGATGATACAGTATTAGGATTAGTAATAGCTTGTCGCTTTGCAACATCACCAACCTGAATTTCATCACCCTTAAATGCAACTACTGATGGAGTAGTACGTACTCCCTCTGCGTTAGGAATAACCTTAGATTCACTACCCTCCATAACGCAAACACATGAATTTGTAGTACCTAAATCGATACCAATAACCTTATTTGATGCCATAATTAATTTTCCTCTTTCTTTTCGATATTTTTCTTATTTACAACAACCATTGCTGGTCTTAAAACTCTGTCTTTATACATATATCCTTCTTGCATAACACTTAAAACAATATCATCTTCCTTTTCAGGATCTTCTTTAGTTTCAACAGCTTGCATAAAGGCAGGATCAAATTTTTCTCCTAAAGCCTTAACTGGAGCTAATCCCTCACTTTTCAAAATATCAACTAATTGATTTGCAATCATCTTAAAACCCATTTGATAGTTTTGAACTTCAGGATTACTTGCAGGCATATCTAATATCTTCACAAGCATGTCTATTGGGTTAATTAATTCCCCAACAACCTTTTGTGAAGCATATTTTCTATCTCTAACAGATTCTTCTTTTAATCTACGCTTAGTATTTTCAACATCAGCTAAACACTTTAGATATTCATTACGAAGTTTTTGATTATCCTCTTCAAGCTTCTTAATATCATCTAAATACTTTTTTTCAAGCTTTTCAAGTTTTTCCTTTTCTTTGCTTTTCTTTTCTTTTTTAGTTTCTTCTTTTTTTTGAGTTTCTGCCTCAGTTTCTTGTTTTTCCTCTACCTTAGCTTCCTCTTTAACTTCCTCTTTAACTTCCTCTTTAACTTCCTCTTTAATCTCGTCTGCCAATTAAAACACCTACCTACCATTTATTTTTTGCATACTCTTAGCAACATATTCAAGTAATGGAATAACTCCACGATAATTCATACGAGTTGGACCTACTAAAAGTATTGTTCCATATTCATTATCATTGATATAATATGGAATAGTAATAATAGTGCAGCTTTCTAATCCATCACATAAGTTTTCCTTACCTATATGAATCTTTAGTCCACCATCTTGATTTTGAATAAATGCTTTCATAACCTCACTATCAACAGCCTTCAAAATCTTTTGCATAATTTCATGATTTTGAAATTCTGGTTGATTAAATAATCTAGACAATCCAGAATCTACAGTTTCCTTATCAAGAAATCTCGTAAATGCCTTAATCATAAAGTTAAGAATATCATCCTGAAAATCTACCATTTGTCTAATACGAGGCTTTGCTGCCTCCTTAGATAAAATATCTCTAATTTCATAAACTGAATGACCGTACATTGCAGTATCAAACATTGATATTATACGCATTAAATCATCCATTTTATACCCTCTAGGAATAGTAATCTTTTGAGATTCTACAACTCCTGTTGAGGTTACAATTAATAATACTGCTTCATCATCACCTAATGGAACAATTTCAAGCTTATATACATACGCAAAATCATTTGCCGATGCAACAAAAGACGTATAATATCCTGTAAGTTCACTAATAAATGATGCAAGCTTTTTATTAATATTTTCTTTAGTATTATAAGGATTATCAAATATTTCATCGATATATTTAAAATATTCAGTAACATCATCATCACGAATAATTAAATGATCAACATAATATCTATATCCTCTTTCAGAAGGCACTCTACCTGATGAGGTATGAGTCTTTTTTAAATATCCTTCTTCCTCAAGATGCTGCATTTCATATCTTAAGGTTGCTGATGAAAAGGTTAAATATGGTTTTTCTGTCAATGCTTTAGAACCAACTGGCTCATTAGTAGTAACATACTCTTCAATAATTGCCTTTAATATTAATTTTTGTCTATCACTTAGCATTTAATCACCTCTTCATCTAGCACTCTTTTCTCTCAAGTGCAATTATATTATATCACAACTTTTGGCACTGTCAACAAAAAAGTGCTAAAAATATAAAAAGACCCAAATGGGCCTTTATATTCTATAAATCAGTTAAGAAAGGATTATGCTTTTTTTCATATCCGATTGTAGTCATATCATTATGTCCTGGATATAACACTTTAGAATCATCATATAGATTAAAAAGCTTCTTAATTGATTTTTTCAAATCAGTTAAGCTTCCTCCTATAAAATCGCTTCTTCCAATAGACATATTAAATATTGTATCACCACAAAATAAATCTCCATTTATTTCATAAACCATGCCACCCTTAGAATGCCCTGGAGTTGAAATACATTTAATTTTAAAATCAGATATCTCTATTATATCATTATCATTAACAGTCTTAATTGAAATTTCAGTTGGATTATAGCTTCTTTTATAACCAAAAACATTATATAACGAATCATTTAAATCATATATCATATTTTTATCATTTAAACCGATGTATATATCGATATTCTTAAAATATCCTATACCGTCTATATGATCAAAATGACCATGAGTTAAAAATACTGCTTTAACAGAATATTTGCTTGTAATTATTTTATAGTTATTTAAAAAATTTTGTCCCGGATCAATTACGATGCATTCTTTTTTATCATTTGATATTACATAACAATTAGAAAAAACAAATCCACAGCATAATGATTCAACCATATTTATCCTCCTAAAATATAAAAAAAGGTTTATTCAAACCTTTAATTATCTTAAATATTACTTCTTTTCTTTATGTGTAGTGTGCTTACGGCAATGAGGACAATATTTCTTAATCTCCATTCTTTCAGGAGTAGTCTTCTTGTTCTTGTCTGTATAATAATTTTCGTTCTTGCACTCTGAACAAATTAGTTTAACTAAATCACGCATTTCTTTTTCCCTCCAGACCTAAAGATTTTTCCTAAGATATTATAACAAAATAAATTTTTAAATGCAACATTAATTTTATTATTTTTATTAAAATATGACATTTTTTGTTGTATAATAATAATAAAGGAGCATATTATATTTAAAAAATATAAAAATAATATGATAAGAAGTATGTATAATAGATATCAAACAAGAATTGTTAAAGTTGGAAATCTTAATTTAGGAGGTAATAATCCTATCCTAATTCAAAGTATGACTAATACTAAAACAAAGGATGTTTCAAGAACAGTTAACCAAATATTAGATTTAGAGAAATTAGGATGTGATATTATTAGAGTTGCTGTATTAGATAAAGAGGATGCTTATTCTATTTCAAAAATAAAATCTCAAATTCATATTCCTTTAGTAGCTGATATTCACTTTGATCCTGAGCTTGCTATTATAGCAATAAATGAGGGAGTAGATAAAATCAGATTAAATCCTGGTAATATTTCTAATAAATCTAAAATAATTGAAATAGTTGAACTATGTAAAAATAAAAATATACCTATTAGAATTGGAGTCAATTCCGGTTCCCTACCAAAAGGAATGGAATTAAATGCTCATAATATGATATTAGCAGCAAAATCGCATATAGACATATTAGAAGAATTAGATTTTCATAATATTGTTTTATCTATAAAAGCTTCTAATATTGATTTAGCATTAGAAGCCTACAAGCTTGCATCAGAAACATTTCCATATCCCCTTCATGTAGGAATAACAGAAGCAGGTACTAGCTTTAAGGGTTTAATAACTTCTTCTATCGGATTATCTAAAATATTATCCCTTAATATAGGTAATACAATTAGAGTATCGCTAACAGACGACCCAAGGCTTGAAGTTAAAGCAGCCAAAGAGATATTAAAGGAATTACATTTAAAGGATAATGTACCTACAATAACCTCTTGTCCAACCTGTGGTAGAACACAAATAGATTTAATTCCAATAGCTAAAAAGGTTGAAGAATATTTATATACAGTGAATAAAAATATACATGTAGCTGTAATGGGTTGTATAGTAAATGGTCCTGGTGAAGCTAAAGAGGCAGATTTAGGTATTGCTGGAGGAAAAGGTGAAGCTTTAATATTTAAGCACGGAGTGCCTATAAGAAAAATAAAAGAAGAAAATATTTTTGAAGAATTAAAAAAAGAAATTGATAGCTTTTAACTATCAATTTCCAACATTTAAGTAATGAAGTATTATTCATTACTTTTTTTTATTTGTTCTTCAAGAGTAGTATTATTATAATACAATAATAATCCAATAATTCTAGCTACAGTAACTAATAAATCCATTTCTGAATTTTGCCAAATTCTACCAGAATTACTCATATCAGCTCTTAAATATCCATAAAATTTATTATTATGCTCTATTTTAGAGATAAATATTGAAACAATATCTTGTTTCGTTAATGATTCATATAAAATATTATTATTACATCTTAACAAGGTTCTTCTATTGTTAACAAACATAAAATTACTATCATTTAACCCATCAACAAAGCAATTTGAATCTATAGGTAAAAAATTCTTATTTGCTGATAATGGATGAACTATAGATTCTAAGATCGAATCATTATTTTGAATACAAATATGGTGATACATATAATTTGTAGAAAAATACAATAATATATCATGAATATTTTCATTAATGGAATTATTTGGATTTGTCAAAATATCAAAAACCTTATTATGAATATGCATAGAACTATATATAGCTTCATTTTCGGTTTTCAAAATTACTTTCGAATGCTTAGCAGCAAGATAAATAATAAAACAATTTCTACCCTTCATCTTACCTCTATACAATGCTTTATCAGCAGTAGATATTATTTCTTCATATGTTTTACCATCATTAGGATATCTAGAAATTCCTGATGTTAAAGTGACACTTAATTCATCCATATTATTAAATTCTATTTTTGCAATTTCTACATTTAACCCATGGAAAACTGCCCAAACATCATTATATTCAGTAATACCTTCAAGAATAATCATAAATTCATCGCCACCATAGCGACCTACAATACCATTATCTCCTACAGCATCTTCAATCTTTCTTGCAAATATAGTTAATACCTCATCGCCCTTCATATGGCCATAATTATCATTAACCTGTTTAAAATTATCTATATCACTTAAACATACGGTAAATGGTATTTTTTTATCTAGAAGATAATTAAGATAAGATAAAATCATTTCACGAGACAACACATTTGTCAAACTATCTGCTGCATATTGCAAATCAAACCCCTTAAAAAAATCAAGTTTACTCATTTTTTCAATATTCATATTTTCACCTCAAACGATTTCATTAATTTAATTTTATTATTAAGTAGTAACAATGTCAAGTATTAAGGTAAATTAAATCATATTAGGAATGCTTTTAAGCATTGAAATTATCACTTTTGAAAGTGTAATCATTGAGTTATTATTAGATATTATTTCTTCCTTCATTTCCATATTTCCTATTTTAACATTAATATGTGTATTAGTTTCAATATCTAAAATACCACAAACAGCTTGTTTAGAAAAATGAACACCATCACAAGCAAAATTATATAAGCGATCAAATCCTGGATAATTACTAGCAACTCTTTTTTTTAAGTATCCATCACTCATATTTTGTTCATCATCAATCATAATTGAAGATACTCTTTCATTATTATTAATTAAATCCATAACTTTAATAATCCCTAATTCAATTACTGATTGTATAGCAAGACAATTATCACATAATAGTCTTAATAAAGAAATTTGAACAGTAATAACATATTCTGATAAACAATATTTAGCTATAGATAATATATCTATACTTTTTTTTATTACCATTGCTGAAAAAACTACCTCTCTAGATAATGGCAAATGTTTATCTTCTATTTCATTCATCAATTGCTTAAATTGTTCAATCATTTTATCTAATTTATTTATTTCTTCAATCATAATATCATCCTTACTTAACTATCTAGATTAATTATAGCTAATTTTTTTATACATACAAGAAAAAAATTATTCTTTACAAATTATATTTATTACTATATAATTTATTGTTTTTTTTGGGGAGTAAGATTATGAGAAGTTATTTGCAAGTTTTTATTAGCTCTTTAATGTCTGGATTTATGATTACTATTGGAGCAACAGTATATATTTATTTGCTTTCAATGAATCAAAAGCTTCAAGGAGCATTTTTATTTGGTTTTGGTCTATTTATAATAATTCATTTTGAATTATGGCTTTATACTGGTAAGGTTGGAAATTTATTAGATAATAAACCAAAATATTTATTAAAATTATTAGTTTGTGTAATAGGGAATATGCTTGGAGTATTTATATTGTCATCATTATTAAAAACTACAAGGGCTATAACACCATTATTTATTGATACTGCTAGTAATATTGTAGCATCTAAACAAAATGATAATTGGTGGAGTATTCTATTTTTAAGCTTTATGTGTGGAATTATGATTTATTTAGCAGTTAAAGGACATCAAAAATGTAGCTATTCTATCGGAAAAGCTTTAATTGCATTTTTAGCAATTGTAGTTTTTATCATTTGTGGTTTTGAACATTGTGTAGCTAATGTAGCCTATTATACCTATGCTGGTATATTTACACCTATTACTATTATCTATTTTATATTAATGATAATAGGAAATGGTTTAGGGGCAATATTTTTTGATGCAATGATTAAATTAATAAATAATCTAAAAGAAAGTGATAAGGGAACCAATTAATGGTTCCCTTATCTTATTTTTTGTTGCAATTAATTATGAATTTAGTACCTATACCAAAGGAAGATTCTACCTTAATATCAAAGCCATATAAAATACAAATATGCTTTACTAAGGCTAGGCCAAGGCCAGTACCACCTTCATCCTTTGATTTAGATTTATCAACTCTATAAAATCTTTCAAATATTCTATCTAAATTCTCAGGTTTAATGCCAATGCCCGTATCCTCTATTGTTATAATATTATTTTTAACAGTAATATTAATTTTACCATTTTCTTTATTATAAATAATAGCATTATCAATTAAGTTTTTTATTAATTGATTAAAATCTGAAGATGCGATTTCTATTGTAGAATCATCCATATCAGTATTTACTTCTATTTTCTTTTCATTTACCTGATATTCTTTAGAATCTAAACATAAATTAACACTATCTTTTATTTTTACATTTTCCAAATTAATAGGATTATCTTCACTTTCAAGTTTTGAAAGCTCAAGCATTTCAATTATAATTTGATTCATTCGATTTGCTTCTTTTATTGTTCTTTCAGTCGCATCCTCTATTTCCTTAGAATCAGTTAGAATCCCTTGACTAATAAGCTGTTGATAACCAATAATTGTAGTTAATGGACTTTTTAATTCATGAGAGGCATAATCAAAAAATTCCTTTTTCATTTGAATCATATTAAAATCTCTAGTTACATCCACAATAAAAATACAAATATTATTTTCTTGATAGGTCATATAAACCTTATAATGCTTATTTTTATTTGAAAATTCTAATTCACAATTATCCTTTATTAAGTATAGTTCTTCTATTTTGGCTTGAATTTCTTGATTTCTTACAAGATACATATAATCCTTACCAATAAAGTTTTCATTTGAAAAGCCTAATATTTGTAAAGCCTCTTTATTAATTAGCTTAATTTTTTTATAATTATCTATTAATATAAAACCTTGATTAATATGATTTATAACAAAATATACTTTATTTTTTTCTAATTCAATTTCTTCTATTTTATCTTCTAAAATATCATGAATCTTATCAAAGCTTAAAGCTAATTTTTCTTCATTTGAAGTATTTGATGAAATATTGATTCCAGTTAAATCGGAAAATTTTGCTATTTGTAAATTTAAAGGTTCAAAAATTCTTTTACTATAATGAATAATAATTAAAATAGATAAGCCTAATATTATTAATAATGCTAGACTCCCAAATAATACTAGTTCCAATACCTCACTATCAACCTTTGCTTCTGGTATTGCAACTCTAATGTATGCCCCATTATCCTCACAAGCCAAATAATACATATTTACACCTAAGGTATCAGAATATCTTGTATATATATTATTTAAATCCTTAAGTTCTGGTCTATCTAAATGATTGGTTTCTAAAGATTCTACTGAAGAATCAGCTAATACTGTACCATTTGAATCTATAATAGTAATTCTAATATTTGATTCACTAGAAAATAAAGAATTAACTGTATATTCAGAATTAGATCCATTATAAATTCTTGTTGCCATCTTAAGATACTCATTTAATTTTATTTTTGCATCATTTTGGCTATTAGTAACCACAAAAAGACATGAAACTAAAAGCATAATAAATAATGATACAAACACAACAACTGTATTTATAATTATTAATTTTCTTTTCATTCTATCACCTTATAACCAACGCCATACACCGTCTTTATTATCTTAGAATCCATATCATTAATCTTTTTACGTATAGAATTAATATGCATATCAATAGTACGACTTTCTAATGCCTCACCTAATAATTCATCACGAGAAACAACCTTTCCCTTTTTTTCAAGTAAAAGCTTTAATATATCAAATTCCTTTAAAGTTAATTCAATTAATTTACCATTTCTAGTCACTGTATGCTCATCAATATTCATAACAATATCATTTACAGCTAATGTTTTTGATTTTCTTTTATTATATCTACGATATTTAACATTTACTCTAGACATTAATTCTAAGATATCAAATGGTTTTTCAATATAATCATCTGCTCCCAAATCAAGGCCATCAACCTTATCCATAACCATTCTTTTAGCAGAAATTATAATTATATCTACATCATCATAAATAGCCTTTGATCTAATATTTTTCAATATTTCTGTACCTGAAGTATCAGGAAGCATCATATCTAAAAGAATTAATTGAGGAGTTTCTAATGCTAATGCATCATAAAAATCCTTTCCATTATAAAATGACTTAACAACATATCCCTGCTTAGATAATGCTACATTAATAAGATGAGAAATATCCTTATCATCTTCAATTGAATAAATTAAATAGCTCATAGCTACCTCCTAGCAAATTTGCTTATCCTTATGATAACCACTTTCTATATATACAACCCATTCAGCAATATTTACTGCATGATCTGCAATTCTTTCTATATATTTTACCACAAGTGTAGAGTAAATAGCAAAGCTTGAGGATACATTTTCATCCTTTGTGATATCTATAATCCTTTTTATTAGTTCATCATATTTCATATCTACAATATCATCCTTAGCAATTACAGAATTTGCAAGACTAATATCGCCAGTTACGAAGCTTTTAATAGAATCACTTACCATTGACATAGCATCATCTATCATTAAATTAATTTCAGTTATTTGATGACGCTCAAGATTCTTAAGTTTTATAGCAAAGCTCATTACATCCTCAGCATGATCTCCTAATCTTTCTAAATCAGCAACAAGCTTTAAAATACCGGATACTCTTCTTAAATCTCTTGAATATGGTCTTTCCTTAAGCATTATGTTAATACATTCTTCTTCAATTAAGCGTTCCTGAGCATCTACAATATCATCATTTATTTCATCATATTCAATGCTAGAATCATAATTTAAATAACAATCAAATGCTTCCTTTAAATTACTACTAACCTTATCAGCCATTCTTAAAATTAATATATTTAATTGCTCTAATTCACTTTGTAAGCTCATCTTATCCAAACCTTCCTGTAATATAATCTTCTGTTCTTTTATCCTTAGGATTTTTAAATAGTTCTACTGTATCATTATATTCTACAACCTCACCAAGCATAAAGAATGCAGTTTTATCAGAAATTCTAGTTGCTTGTTGCATATTATGAGTAACTATAACAATTGTATAATTATTTTTTAATTCCGCTATAAGCTCCTCAATTTTCAATGTTGCAATAGGATCTAGAGCACTAGTAGGCTCATCCATTAAAATAATTTCAGGATTCATTGCAATACATCTAGCAATACATAATCTTTGTTGTTGACCACCTGATAATGCTAGGGCACTATCCTTTAGTCTATCCTTAACTTCATCAAATAAAGCTGCAGCCTTTAAGGAATTCTCTACTATTTCATCTAATATTATTTTTTTCTTAATTCCTTGGCATCTAGGACCATAGGCAATATTGTCATATATTGACATTGGGAATGGATTAGGATTTTGGAAAACCATTCCAACTCTTGTTCTTAATTCTATAGGATTCATAGAACTAATATCGTTATCATGAAGCTTTATACTTCCTTCCACTTTACAATTAGGTATTAAATCATTCATTCTATTTAAACATCTTAATAGTGTTGATTTACCACATCCAGAAGGGCCAATAAAGGCAGTTACCTCTTTTTCATATATTTTTAAATTAACTGATTTTAATACATGCTTTTCTCCATAATGAAGATCTACATTTTCTATATCAAATACTAAATTATTATTCATTATTTTACTCCAAAGCGATTTAATTTTTTTCCTATTAGCTTAACTAATATATTTAAAACAAGTACGATAACTAAAATAACAATCGCAATAGCAGATGAGGTTGCATAATTAGGGTTTTCACCACTCATTAGACTCCAAATATGTATAGCGAGTGTTGCAGAGGCTTGATTTGGAATTATTTTATCTTGAATAGCTGTTCCTATTGCGAATATTAAAGCTGCACTTTCACCAATAATTCTTCCTATTGCGAGTAGTGTAGCAGTTAATATACCTGGTATTGCATTAGGTAATATTATTTTAAAGGTTGTTTGAGTTTGAGAGGCTCCTAAAGCTAATGAAGCATCACTAAAGCTTCTAGGTATATTTAATATTGCCTCCTCAGTATTTTTAATAACTATAGGTAGTAGCATTACTGCCATAGTTAGAGCACCAGATAAAATACTTCCTCCACTTGATCCACTAACACTATTAAAAAAAGGAATAAAGATTAAAGCACCCACTAATCCAAAGATAATTGATGGAATACCAGATATCATATCAATCATTGTTCTTAGAATGTCTGTAATCTTATTTTTAGGTGCATATACTCCTAAATATATAGCTCCGCCAATTCCTATTGGCAAAACAAACAATAGAGTAAATAATATTAAATATAGAGTTGATATTATAGAACCCCTTATTCCTCCACCATCTGTAATTACATTCATTGATTGAATTTTGTATCCTAAATCAAAGGAACTAGCCATTTTCTTTGCCCCATTTTTACTTAGTGGCATAATATAAATATCCTCACCTGAGGAATTTTTACCCATTAATACTGCTGTTTCTATAGTTTCACCAGCTTTAACTGAATAAACAGTTCCATCAGAATTAACCATAGAATTAAAGGGGCTTGCTGGATGTATATAGTTTATTTTTACTATTGAATTACCCTCTGTATTTTTACTATCAATAAATGAAACTCCCCATTTTGATGAATAATATTCATCGGGACTAGCCTCATATTGATATGTATCAGTTAATTCAATTGAATAAGAAAGAGTATATGACTCTATATGATAATCACCAACAAGAAGATTCCAAGTTAATGATCCACAGCCATTAATAAAAACATAAATAAATATTGCAAGAACTATGATTAATCCTAAGCTTGAGGATAGATAAGTAATTATATTTAATAATATGTCTTTTATTTTTCTTATGTTAAGCTTTTTACTCATGATATCCTTCCAATCTTTTTCTTAATAAAATTAAGTAATATATTTGAAACAAGGATAATTATAATTAATACTACAGCAACCGAAAAACGAATATCATAATCAACACCTGTTGTTTCGTGAATACTAAATAGCATAGTTGTTGTTAAGGTTCTTGTACCATTAAATAAATCAAAATTAGGTCCACTACCTGGAGCTGAACAAACAAGTGAAATCGCAGTAGCCTCTCCTAAAGCTCTACCTACTCCTAAAATAATACCTGCAAAAATACCTGATTTAGCACTAGTTAGTACAACCTTAAAATTAGTTTGAGTAACTGAAGCACCTAGGGCTAAAGAACCATCGATAATGCTTTTCTTAACAGATTTAATAGCTGTAATTGAAACCATAGTAATAGTTGGATAAATCATCATTGCTAATACAAATACCATTGAAAGCATAGTTCTTCCACCAGGTGTTTGTATACCAAATACATTCGCAAAATTATTTACCATTGGATTAATAACTCCCATACCAAATACACCATATACAATAGAGGGAATACTAGCTAAAAGCTCAATTGAGGTATTAATTATATTTGATATATGTTTTGGAGCTATTCTCACTATAAATAAGGCAGATAAAATAGATAATGGTACTGCAATTAATAATGATAACAATGTTACAAATATAGTATCAATTACTATAAAACCCACGCCATAGGTTAAGGAAATATCAGGATTTTCCTTCCATGAGTTACCAAATAAAAAGTTTATGAAGTTGACACTAAATTCTTTGTCTCCATCTTTATATACTGTAAAAAAAGGGGTTAATCCTTTAAAAAGAATAAAACCAACAATTATTACAATAGCTGAAGCACAAAGGAACCCAATAGATAGGAAAATACTAGAAACGATTTTATCGCCTCTAGTTTTCATTTGGATTCTTTTATAATTAAAAGCTTCCATATATTACTTTACTTGATTCCACTTAGTAACTTCGCCAGTATAAATACTCTTTAATGCTTCAGCAGTAGTTTTAGAATAAGAATTCTTTGCATTTACAACTGCAACAATCGCATCAACACACATCTTACCATAGCTTCCTTCAGCTGCAGGTTCACTGCCTGTTAACTTAAATTCACGGCTTGCGAAAGCAAAATCTGCTCTATTAGCTCCATCCTTTTCACTACCTTGAGTTCTCTTATAAGCATCACTTGAACCATTTTGAGCAAATTCATATTTGAAATTACCACATAATGCTGAGAATGCTGGAAGGAGCTTTGATGTAATTGATTTTACAGAAGTAGATCCTGCAACAACAATTGTAACTGAGCTATTATCAAGTGTTGTAACTTCATATTGAGATTTAATTGAATCCCATGTTGGATCTGTTGTCTTTACTTCAACAATACCACTATTATTCTTAACTAAAGTCTTACCTTCAACAGTTCCTAAATAAGCAACCATCGCACGAACAATCTTACCCTTTGTAGTGTCAGCATCATCTGTTCTTGTGATATAGTTGAAATTACGAGTTAAAGTATAAGTACCTGCTAATACATTTTCCTCAGTTGGCTCAACATCGTTATAATATAATCCCTTTAATCCTGATTCAGCTAAAGATGCAAGTGAAATATAACCAATTCCATTTTCATCATTTTTTAATGAAGAAATCATTGTACCATTTGAATCAATTTCTTGATATCCTGATACTAATAATGAATTATCTGATTTTGCCTCCTCAAGGCCAATTCCTGTAAAGAAACCATCTCTTGTACCACTTGATGTATCACGAGTATAGCATACGATATTTTTATCATTTACTGTACTTGCACTTTCACTTGGATTATTTGAATTTCCACAAGATGCTAGGCTAAATGCTGCTAAAACAGTTGCAGCTACTCCTAATGTTATTTTTTTTAAACTTTTCATTTTTTATATCTCCTTTTTTTAATACAACTATAGTATAAAACTAAGGTATTATATAAAAAATCAAAGTATTGTAAAGAATTGTAAAGATTTTGTAAAGAAAAATAGACAACAAAAAAGCTCGAAATAAATTCGAGCATTTTTTATCTATGAAGTTTAAATTCCAAATAATTAGTTAATACTTGAGGATCAGCAGTATCAGCACTTGTAGCTAAATATGGAGTTTCTGATAATGGATAAGTTTTAGAACCAGGAGTTCCATCCTTCATAATGTATGTTTCAACAACAACATCTACCAATTCAATATTATAGAAAAATTCTCCCTTTTCATTAGAATATTTTCTACAAATACGATCTTTATCCTGATAATATACATCATTATATGTATATCTTTCTTTTCCATCTTTATTTATATATAAGTAGCCCTTTGTTACTGCCAAAGTATTATCCTTTACTTGAACCTTCACAATTGGATTTTTAATTTCTTCCATAGTGATACCCCCTCAAAATTTACTTATATTTTCAGTAAATAAGTATATCACAAAACAATTATTTTTTGAAACAAAATTTTTAAAAATTTGATTTTTCTCGATAAAAAAACATAAAATGAAAAATAAAGAAACAATTTCTACATAATTTTAAATTAATAAATAATTATATTGCAAAAATACCTATTTGTGCACAAATAAATATTATAATAAATAAACTAAATGCTGATAAAGCACTAGTCCAAACTACTATTTGACCGGCAAGCTCTTCATCCTGTCCCATTTGAGCTGCCATTGGAGCACTAGAAACTGCAATAGGAGTTGCAAATAGGGCAATTAATATAGCAAATTGTGTTGCTGAATTAAATCCTAAGAAATATGCAATAACAAGGAAAATAAGTGGAGTGATAACCAATCTTAAAGTAACAGATAAAGTTAATTGCTTCCATAAACTCTTTACAGCCTTAAATTCAAATTTACCACCTAATACAATTAATGCAAGTGGAGTAGCTAAATTAGCAATATTTTTAATAGTTGTAGGTAAAAAACTCATATTAGCATTTAAAAACTCACTAACATTACCTCCATTTATATTAATAATTGTATTAATCATACATACTACTAATCCACAAAAAACTCCTATAATTAAAGGGTTCTTTATTATTTTAATTAATACATCCTTAAAAGAAACCTTACTATCCTCACTATGATCAAAAATACTTAAGGCAATAACTGCAAGCATATTAAATAACGGTACACTTACTGCCGCAACAACTGAAGCCTCAGCCTTAGCTAATTCTCCACCTAGCATTGTCGCAAGAGGAATTCCTATGATTGCATAATTTGATCTGAATGACGCTTGAAGTATTACTCCTTTTTGTTTTCGATCTGGAATTATTAGAGTAATTAATAATCCTACAAAGAATAATATTAGTATTGCTCCAGCTGAAAAGCCTACAAATGCCCAATTTATAGTAGTAATATCAGCTAAATATAAATTACTAAATAATAAAATTGGAATTAATATTTTAAAGGTAAATTTATTTGCCTCATTTAAAAATTCTTTAGATAAAAAATTAATTCTTTTCAAAAAATATCCAAGTAATATTGGAAGTATAATCGGTAAAATAGCATTGATTGTAAATAATAAATTTCCCATATTAAATCTCACTTTCTATATTTATAATTTCTTCTGTTTCATTACCATTGAATTCTACATTATTAGTAATAACCTTATCTATATTAAAACAATATAATCCTGCATTTTTTAATTTAAAATTATGCTCAATCATTACAGGATATCCTGCTTCAATAGAATTATTATAGTTAAATTTCACGTTCTCAAATTCAACTCCACCAATTTTAGCCTCAGGTAAACCTAAAAATACTCCAGCTGCATAACCGACACCGCTACATTCAATATTTGAAAATTTAAAATGGCCAATATATGGTGTTCTATCATCAACTGGTAATAATTTGGTAGTCCAAACATATTCCTCATGACCACCAGCAGGCCCCATATTATAATACATATTTATAACAAAAGGAGTTAAAACATTTTCCATTTTGATATTATTAAATAAAACATTATTAATAATACCAATCCTTCCTCTTCCACGTCTTGTTTTAATTCTTAAGCCTCTATCAGTATTTTTAAATAAGCATTTTTCTACTGTAATATTTTCTATTCCGCCAGAAAGCTCACTTCCAAATACAACACCACCATGACCTTTTTCCATTAAATTATTTCTAATTATAATATTACTTGATGGGCGCTTAAATTTTTTAGCTAAATCTAATGTACCACTTTTAATAGCTATACAATCATCACCAACATTAAATTTACATCCAGCAATTAATACCTCATTACAACAATCAGGATCTAATCCATCTGTTGTAGGCATATTAGGATTATTTTCTATTCTCATATTTAAGAATTTTAAATTATTACTAAAAAAGGGATGAATATTCCAAGATGGAGTATTATGAATATAAATTCCAATAACGGATACATTATTACAATCCTTAAAATACATTCCATAGCCACGCCAAGCAATTCTTTTTACTCTATGGTTAATATACCAATCACCAAGATGAGCATTTTCATCAATTTCAGCATCTCCTGCAATAACTAAATTAGATACATTTATCGCTGTAATACTTGATGCAAAATTTGAAACCATACTTCCTTCCCAAGTGCCAAAATTAAAATTGTCAACCTCACCAGGGAGTATAGGATAATCATTTCTTTCATGCTTTGTAATTATTTTAGCACCACTTTCAAAATACAGCATCATATCTGATTTTAAAAATATACAGCTTATTAAATAAGTACCCTTAGGAATATATACAGTACCATTTTTAGGACAACAAGCAATAGCTGCTTGAATTTTTACAGTATCATCGCTTATTCCATCACCAATCGCATTAAAATCTTTAATGTTTAATGCTACGGTTTCCTTTAAGGTTTCAAACTCAATCAATTCTTCATTAATGATTAAACTATATTTTTGATTTGGAGTTAAATCAAAAATTGTAAAAACATTTCTATTTTCTTTTCTAATAAATTCATTATTTAAATAAATAGAAAAATCATTCTCACTATAATATGGCAAATTATTATCTAATTCTAGAGTTATAGTTCGTGATGTTACTGATAAAATCCTCATAAGCATATCCTTTCTATTTTTCTAATATATTTTATCATAATTAGAACAATAAAGATATATTTTTAATTTTATGATAACATTTACACAATTAATATAAAAACATACAGTAATACTTTTTTTATTCAAGATTCTTATAAGTTATAATATTAAAATATTAATATGCAAAAAAAACACTAGAGTTCTTCTCTAGTGTCAAAAAAGTATTATTCTTCTTTTTTATTGTTCTTATCAGCTATTAGCTTTCCACCTAAGAAACCAGCAAGAAGTGATTTAATATCTAGACCTGTAGCTTTTTCTAAGCCTGCAAATATTTGAGTACCATTCTTTGATATTTCTTCAGTAAGCTTTGCAGTATTTCCTTCACCATACATAGTAATAGAATCAATCTTAGACATAGCCTCAGCCATTGGCTTACTATAAGCATTTACAATATCTGGTAATACTCCAGAATCTAAAATTAATTGTAATGTTGCTGCCTCACCATATTGCTTCATCGCATCAGCCTTTGCCTGAATTGCATCAGCCTCAGCCTTACCCTTAGCCTCAATACCTGTAGCTTCAGCAAGTGCAGCCTCCTTTAATGCATTAGCCTTTGCAATTTGAGCCTGTGCTTCTGCTTCAGCTTCTATCTTTAAGGCTTCAGCTTCCTTTTGACGAGCTACCTTATCAGCCTCAGCCTTAATCTTTTGCATTTCAGCCTCTTGTTCAAGCTCGAATTTTTTAGCTTCTGCAGCCTTTTGACGAGCATATAATTCAGCCTCAGCAGCTTGCTGCTTAGCATATTTTTCAGCATCAGCTTGCTTATTAATAGAAGCTTGAAGCTTTCTTTCCTGAAGCTCAACTTCCTTTTGACCTAATTCAACTTCACGCTCACGCTTAGCAATATCAGCATTAATCTTAGCTATATTAATCTCTTGTTGACGCTTTTGTTCCTCAATTGAATATGCTGCATCAGCTTGAGCCTTTGCAGTATCTGTTTGCATTTTTAATTCAGATTGCTTAAGTGATAATTCAGTATTTTGTTCAATAATCTTTTGATTAGCCTCAACTCTACTTCTATTTGCTGCTTCTTCAGCAATAGATTTAGCAATTGTAACATCTCTATCAGCATTTGCTTTAGCTATAGCAGCATCTTTAGATATTTGAGAGATATTATCAATACCTAAATTCTCAATTACATGATTATCATCAGCAAATGATTGAATATTGAAATTAACAACCTCAATACCCATCTTAGCCATATCAGGAACTACATTTTCCTTAACTGATTGAGCTACACCTTGACGATCCTGTACAAGCTTTTTAATATCTACTGTACCAATAATCTCACGCATATTACCTTGTAATACCTGTTGAACCTGCTTAATCAAGTCATCCTCAGACATGTTTAGAATAGATTCAGCTGCTCTATCTAATAAGGCTGGGTCTGATGAAATTTTTAAGTTTGCAACACCATCAACTCTAATATTAATGAAATTTGAAGTAGGGATTGCTTCATCAGTCTTAATATCAACCTGGAATACTCTTAAGGATAATCTATCTATTCTTTCAAAGAATGGAATTCTTAATCCTGATTTACCTATTAAAATTCTTCTTTTTCTAAAGCCTGAAATAATAATCGCTGTATCTGGTGCGGCTTTAACATATGCAGAAACAAAAAAGATAATTAATAGTATTACCAATACTGCTGCAATAACACCAATTACAACGCCAACATTTAAAAATATTAATGCATTCATTTTTATTTTCCTCCTAATAAATATATTATAAGCAACTAATTCTTATTCCATATTGAAAAAAGACTTTCACCATTACTGATAAAAGTCTCGATATTTTAAAATGAAACCGAATAACAATCGTTATTGAGCTGACGAATTTCATTCCATATAATATGGAATCTACTCCCTTTTTTGAACTAGTATTTACTTACAATATTATATTATCATACCTAAATAGAGATTTCAATAAAAATCGTAATTGAAAATGTCGATTTTTATCTACTATTTAGTCTAATAATTCTTAATTTATCTAATGAGTTCTCTTTTTTTAATTCATAAATATTTAAAAAGCATTTATTTAGCTAATTCCTTTATGGCCTCATCATCTAATCTATGTAAAATCCAATAATCTAGAGCCTTTGCATTTATACTTTTATAAAAATCTAGGCTAGGCTTATTCCAATTTAGACATATCCAATCTATTCTTTTAACATCACTAGCTACTGCAATTTTAGCTAAAATCTTTAACATAATGCTTCCATAGCCCTTATGACGATATTCTTCAAATAAAAATAAATCCTCTAAATATATATTTCTAGTACCTGTAAAGGTTGAAAAATTAAAAAAATAAAGCATATAACCAATTAAATTATCTCTATAATATGCTAATATGACCTTTGCGCTATTCTTAACAAATAAAGAATCATATAATGTTTCTTTTGTTGCAGTAACAGAATCCTCCATTTTTTCATATTTAGCTATAGCCTTTATTAATTTTAAAATATTTTCACAATCATTAGGATTTGCATCTTTTAATTTAAAATCATCTATTCCTGTATTATATTCCATTATATTAATATCCCTTCCAAATGATCTATTTCATGCTGAATGATTTGAGCAGTAAAGTCACTATAGGTTTTAATTCTTTTCTTGAATTCCTTAGTATAATATTCTACTTTTATTTTTTTATATCGCTTAGTTTTCCTTACTCCCTCTAGTGATAAACATCCTTCACTAGCTTCATATTCATACTTTTTATCGATAATAACAGGATTAAACATTACAACATAATTCTTATCATCATCTTCAAAAATAATAGCTCTTTTTGAGACTCCAATCATATTTGCTGCCATACCAACACAACGTGTTCTATTAAATTTTAATGTATCCATTAAATCATCATATAAATATAGATCATTTATTGTTACTGGTTCTGATTTAATAATTAATAAAGATTCTTTTCTAATTATATTTTTTACCATAATATACCTCAATAAATTTTTTCATAATAATTTCAAAATAATTAATCACATTCAATAAAATTATAGCATAATACTAAATAATAAGCTGATATTAAAATGAAATTTACAATAAATATATAAATATTTTATTTTCATCTTTACTTTCATAGTCATTTAGAATTAAAATATAAATGTAACAAACGATTTAATAAATTAAATAAAAATTGAAAGGAGTCATTTTATGCAATTAGAAAATGAATTAAGAGGTAGAAAATATAAGCTTCTTTTGCTTATAGGTAGACCAGGATCAGGAAAATCAAAATTCCTACATAATTACTCAAAGGAAAAAGGAATTCCTATTTTAGATTTAGATACTATATTAGGAAAACAAATCCCAGAAGGAAAAGATTCAAACTATGTTTATGGATTTGTTAGAGGTTTTTTAGAAACCTATAAACCTGAAGAAATCTTATTAGATAAAAAGAAAATCCTATATCAAAAGGATTCTCAAATTGATTTATTAGATTTCTTAAAGGAATTATCTGAAAAGAAAACAGTTATTACAACATGGAATGGCTACATCAAAGGAGATAAGCTAGTACATGTATATGAGGCATTAGGTACTGAAGTTGAATATGATTTAGCAAAAATAGATTGTGCTTATTTTGAACTAAAATAATATAGAGGAGCAAAAAGCTCCTCTTTTATTTATTCTTTTCAATTTGAATTGAAGATAATATTGCATAAATTATATCAATAATAGAAATAGCTATTGATATGTAAGCATATTTGATAGACAGGTATAATAAAATTCTCAAAATCAACACTAAA
>CAMEJG010000007.1 GCA_945919465.1 uncultured Anaeroplasma sp.
AAATGTTACAATCATCAAAGAACATTAAAGAATATAAAAACTCTTCATATCAAATTATAAAGGAGGTAGCATTAAGTATGGATGATTATTCAGATAGAAATAGAACATTATCAATAGCATTAAGAGAATTACTTAGTGAGCTAGATTATAATACTGATATACAAGAAGCCAAAAGAGAAGGTTTTGCTAGAGGCTTTTTTGAAAGTTTTGTTAATAGCTATATTGAAGCTATAGTTAGAATAGAAAAAAACGAAGTAGATATGGAAAAACTTGAGGCTGAAGCGAAAGAAAAAGCTATTAAATGCTTAGCAAAAGAATTTGCTTTAGAAAATAAATATTATAAAGATTTAAAAAATGTTTCGTGGGCAATTTCATATTATTTAAACTTAGACTATAAGTATGTTGAAAATATATTAAATGAGTCAAATAAATAATAAATAGGTGTAGATTACATAGTTATAAAATACTATTTAGCTACACCTATTTATTTTGCTATAAAACTATATATATATATTATTCTTTCTTTTATAAAGCTATATTATTTTGTTTAAAAAAAATAGATTTTAATAATAACTAAGCTTATATAAATTAGGATAACTATTCAAGAAATCTTTTAAAGTACTTCTATAGCTTGAACCTGGATCATGAATAAGATAATTGCTAGAAGAAGAAATGCCATTACCATTATATCCATATACAACCACAAAGTGAGTTTTACCACTACTATTTTTAGCTCCAACAATAGTAGGCTTACCTTGTTTTAGATTATTATAAATAGTAGTTAAATAGTATTTTGTATTAGTTGTAGTAGTATAATTACTAGGCCAATACATACTTCCACTTGCGGTATAATTAAATTTATTTCTAATATCAACAGGAGTGACAGTTTTATTAAGTCTTAATGATTCTGTCATTGTCATTGCTGTGGTTAAACAACCTATTTGCTTCATTGTTTTACCATAGCTACCTATAGTAACATATGCCCATCTAGAATCAAATTGCTTATAAGAAGGCACATTTAGTACAATTTTACCTTGATTTCTTCCTGATGCTAAATATAAACTAGATACATATCCGGTATTAAAATTATTATATAGTATTTTACTAAATCCATTTGTAGTAGAAATTACTTGTACTGAATTATTATTTGGAAGTTTATATTTAATATTAGAATTAGTACTTGCACTCTCCCTAACATTTAAATTGCCTCCATTAGTAGAAACATATTTAGTAGTTAAATTAACCTCTTTAACATAAGGCTTATAGACATAACCAAAGCTATTATCCTTATATTCAATGTAATACCAATTATTATCCTGACTAATAATTTTAAAATAGCTTCCATTAGGAAGTGAATATTTACTACTTGTGCTAGTAGATTTACCACTTCTAACATTTAAGCTACCTCCATTTGTAGATACAACACCATATTGACTTGCTGCATCGACATTACCACCATTCATCATAAATAATAACGACAGTGGAATTAAACAAATTACTTTTTTTAATTTCATAAAAAATCACCTCAAGTGTAATATAACATACCCCTAAGGTGATTCCATTTCCAATTTATGGAAGTATGAAATTAAAATAGTCTAATAAATGATTTTTTAGAATATCATATGAATTATCTTCATTTACATAAAAATCATATTTCAATTTATTAGGTTTTAATGAATCAAATTGGGTACAAAGCTTATAAAATAAATCATCATCCTTTGTATCAGTATTTAATCCACCATAGATTAAATATAAATCTTTAATTGAAGTATAGCTATATAATAAATCCTCTTTAAATCTATTACTTACATTATTTAATGCTATTGAAAATAATCCAGCACCTTTAAAACTATCATAATTATATAGCATATACATTGCAGCAATAGCACCTTCTTTATATCCTAACAAATAATAATTGTCATCAGTACGATATCTTTTTTTAATATAACCTAATATTTCATTATTAACATATTCAAAAAATAGTAATGATAATACAGTATCTACATCTTTATTATCTCCATTATAATAAGGATTAAGCTCACTCATTCTCCATTCAGGAATAGTAGGTGATTGAATAGTTACACATATAAATTGTTTTTCACATTGATGTACTATTTTATCCATTTCTATTACTCTTGTTTTTTCTGTTAAAAAATTATAAAACAATTGTCCATCAAATACAAAAATAACTGGATAAGAAAGATTATTATAATTATATTCCTTTGGTAAATCAATAGATATTTTTACATATCTTTTTAGACTTTCAGATCTTATTTTGAAACTTTCAACCATTTCCATCACCTACACTAATTTTATCACAAATAAAATATAAATCACTAAAATAATAAAAATTAGCACTCTTCTATTGACATTGCCAAAAATATGAGTATAATTTGAATTGTATTTAAAAGGAAGGATTTAATTATGAAGGAAACAAAAGAATTTAAAACTGAAACAAAACGTTTATTAGATATGATGATTAATTCAATTTATACTCATAAGGAGATATTCTTAAGAGAATTAATTTCAAATGCTAGTGACGCAATTGACAAAAGACATTATATGTCATTAACTAATACAAATATTGCTGATAGCAATTATAAAATTTTAGTAGAAGCTGATAAGGAAAATAGAACTCTTACTATTACTGATAATGGTGTTGGTATGACTGAAGAGGAACTAGAGAGTCATTTAGGTACTATTGCAAAATCAGGAAGTAAAGAATTCCTAGAGGCAGTAAGTAAAGAGAATACACCTGAGGTTGATATTATTGGTCAATTTGGTGTTGGATTCTATTCAGCATTTATGGTAGCTAAAAGAGTAGATGTATTAACTAAATCAGTATCTGATAATACTTCTCATTTATTTAGTTCTGAAGGATTAGAATCATATACTATTGAGGATAGTCAAAAGGATGATTATGGTACTAAGATTACTCTATATTTAAGAGATAATACAGAAGATGATAATTATGATGATTATCTTGATGAATATCGTATTAAAGAATTAGTAAAGAAATACTCTGATTATGTTAGATATCCTATTATGACTTGGGTTACTAAATATGATCCAAAGGATGAAAATGAAGATAAAGATGATGAAAATAAGGAACCTAAAACTCATTTAGAATTAGAAACTATTAATTCTATGCTTCCTATTTGGAAGAAAAATAAGAGTGAGGTTACTGATGAGGAATTAAATAATTTCTATAAATCTAAATTTATGGATTATCAAGATCCAATTACCTCAATTCATGTAAATGTTGAAGGTATGCTTACTTATACAGCATTATTATTTATTCCTAAGAAGCCTTTTTATGATTTCTATTCTGATAGAAATGAAAGAGGATTACAATTATATACAAAGGGAGTATTTATTCTAGATAAATGTAAGGAATTAATTCCTGAATATTTAAGATTTGTTAAAGGCTTAGTAGATTCTAGTGATTTAAGCTTAAATATTTCTCGTGAAATGCTACAAGAGGATAGAGCTATTAAGAAGATAGCTACAAATGTAGAAAAGAAGATTTTAGCTGAGCTTTCTCGTATGTTAAAAAATGATAGAGAAAAATATTTAGAATTCTTCAAGGATTATGGTATTAATCTAAAATATGGTTTATATGAAAACTATGGAGAAAAGAAGGATTTATTAAAGGATTTAATTATATTCAATAGCTATAATACTGATAAGCCTATTACATTTAGTGAGTATGTTGAGGCTATGAAGGAAGGCCAAAAGGATATTTACTATGCAATTGGTAAGAATAAAGAAGTAGTAGAAAAGCTTCCTCAAATGGATTTAGTTAAATCTAAAGGCTATGATGTATTAATTCTATCTGATGATGTTGATGAATTTATGATTCAAGTATTAAAGAATTATAATGATCATAACTTTAAATCAATTAATTCTCAGGATTTAGATTTAATAGATGAAGAAGAATCAAAAAAGATTGATGAACTAAAAGAAACAAAGAAGAGCTTACTTGAAAAAGTAAAGGAAGCACTTCCTGGAGTTAAGGATGTAGTATTATCAAAGAGATTAGTAGATGCTCCATGCTGCTTAGCTAGTGATGGTGAGATTTCATTTGAGATGGAAAGAGTTCTAAAACAACAACATTCAGAAGTTAAAGCTGAGCGTATTTTAGAATTAAATCCAAATCATAATGTATTTAATAAGCTTGAAGAAGCATATGATAATGATAAAGCATTAGGAGATAAATATGCTAGATTATTATATACAAATGCTTTACTTCAAGAAGGTATCTTACCAGATGATCCTAAAGCATTTAGTGAAGCTTTATGTGAATTATTATTAAAGTAAATAGATTATATAAGAGGTTGTGAATATAAAAATATTTATAACCTCTTTTTTGTGTTTTAACGAAATATAAAAGAACTAATTATTATGTGTAATAGAACTAGCACATTTATTATTTTATAAATACTTTGATTAAAAATTGTTCGAATTATTTAAGGTGTCTTTCTTTATTGATGATTAAAAAAAATCCCTTGGCTTTTAGTCAAGGGATTTTTATAAATATTTTCCAAGTTATAAAATTAAGGTTCAACATTAGTTTCATTATAATGATTTTCTAATACAATATTTGGAGCCTCATGAACATTTGTAAAGCGTTCCTCATCATAATCTGTTTTAACTGGTTTCTCATTTTTATAACTAGCTCTTAATATTAATGGTGTAACAAAGCTTGAAACAATAATCATTATTACAATAAATACACTTAAACCACTATCAACTAATCCAGCATTCATACCCTTTGTAGCACAAATTAATGCTACCTCAGCTCTTGCCATCATACCTACTCCAATTCTTAATGAATCCTTCCAAGAATTGCCTGTAATTTTAGCACCAATGCCACAACCAAATACTTTTCCAGCTAATCCTGCTAAAATGAAACAACAACCAAAGCCTATTAAGGCTGGATTAAAGGCACTAAAATCTATATTTAATCCTACATTTGCAAAGAATAATGGAGAAAATAGCATATATGATAATACATCGCTTTTTCTTTCAATATAATCTGTTGTATCATTATTTAATGGTTCTACAGTAGGATTTATATGTCTACCTATACCTGCTAGTGCGAGTCCTGCAAAATAAGCACCTGTGATTTCAGCTATACCGAATAATGTTTCACTAGCCCAAGCCATTACAAAGCAGAAGGCAAGACCAAATAAAGGAATTCTTCTAGTATGAGGTCTTTTTTTATTTAGATGCTTGAAATAACAATGCATTAAAATTCCAATACCAATAACAAAAATAAAGAATAATACTACATCTAATATTACCGCAAGTATTCCTAATGATTCATTATTACCAGTAATTAAAGAACCAATAGTATTTGATGCTGAAGAAACACCGCTTAAGGATAAAACAATTGACAATACTACAACACCGATAATATCATCTAATATTGCTGCACTTATTATTATAGTACCTACTTTACCACTTAGTCTATTCATTTCCTTTAATGTGGCAACAGTAACTGAAACAGAGGTTGCAGTTAATATTACTCCATAAAATAAATTTGAATGTATATTTTCAAATCCATTAAATAATCCTGCAACTAAAGAGCCTAAACCCATAGGTATGATAACACCTAATAAGGTCACAATAATTGATGATTTTCCAGATGATTTGATGGTATTAAGATTAGTACCTAAACCAGCAGAAAACATTATTAAAACAACACCAATTTCAGCTAAGAATTTAATTCCAGCTCTTGCTGAATCACTTAATATAAAATCTCCTAAATATGGAATAAATTTAATTAATCCAATAAGCACTCCTGCCATTAACATACCAACTACTTGAGGTAGCTTAATCTTTTTACAGCCTAACATTAATAGCTTTGATAGAACTAAAATTAAAGCTACAGGGAGTAGTAAATCTAATACATCTATGCTAAGATTTAAAAACATTTCTATAATCCCCCTTTTAAACCAACGCTAATAATTATAGCACTATTTTTTTTCTTTTCAATATTTTATAATTTAATAAAAATAACTAAAAAATGTAAATGCTTACAAAACTAATTATCTTGTATTTACAAAATATTTAAATTATAATAAATTGAGAAGGATGTGGTTATATGATACCATCGGAATGTAGTAGTATAAAAATAAAATCTGAATATCCATATAATCACATGGATATTCTCTAGGAAGGAGAATATTATATGCAAAACGATTTCTATCAAGAAATTAAGGCTCTTATTTTAGATAAAAATATTTCTAATTTAGAGTTACTTAATCAGCTTGAAAACTATCACGATAGTGATATTGCCGATGTTTTAGAGGATTTAACAAAGGAAGAAAGATTAAATCTATATCAAAAAATTGGTGTTGAAAAAACCTCAGATATATTTGAATTCTATGAGAATGTAGAAGAATATATTGATGAACTAGAACCTGAATTTGCAGCAGATATAGTTGAAAGAATGGACTCTGATGATGCGGTTGAGATTCTTAATGAACTAGAAGAAGAGGACAAAGAAGAAATTATCAAACTAATGGAGCCTGAATCAAAAAATGAGGTTTTAAAGCTTGATAAATATGATGAGGATGTAATTGGTTCTTATATGTCTGATAATTACATTCTTATTGATTCAAATCAAACTATAAAAGAAGCAATGTCTACTTTAATAAAAATGGCAGGGATTCATGATAATATTTCAACATTATATGTTGAAGATGAAAATAAGAAATTTTTTGGTGCTATTAGTCTTAATGATTTAATAGTTGCTAGAAAGGATGATAAACTAATAGATTTAGTAATGACATCCTATCCTTCATTTTATGATGATGAATTAATTGATGATTGCATTGAAAAATTAAAGGACTATGCTGAGGCATCAATACCAGTATTAAATAGAAATAATGAAATAATAGGAGTTATTACTTCTGATAATGTTATCGATGCTACTGAAGATGTAATGGAAGATGATTATGCTAAGCTCGGTGGTTTAAGTGAGGCTGAAGAATTAGATGAATCAATTTTTACATCAGTTAAAAAGCGTATTCCCTGGCTAATATTATTACTATTTTTAGGATTTGTTGTATCAACTGTAACTGGTATTTTTGAAAGTGTAATTGCTGTAATTCCAGTTGTAGTATTTTTCCAATCAATGGTATTAGATATGGCAGGTAATGTTGGTACTCAGTCACTTGCTGTAACTATTAGAAGCTTATCACAAACTGATGATCCAAATGAGAAGAAAAAACATAGAAAAACTATATTTAAAGAGTTTAGAGTAGGAATAACAAATGCATTAATTGTATCCATTATTGCATTTATATTTATTTTTGTTTATTTATCAATTAAGCAGCAAGCTATTGCTTCTGATACTTTTAATATCTTTGAGGCATTAAAGGTTACATCTATTATTTCTGGAAGCTTATTAGTAGCAATGACATTATCTAGTTTAATAGGTACAGTATTCCCTATTTTCTTAAATGCAATTCATATCGATCCTGCAGTTGCATCAGGTCCCTTTATTACTACAATTAATGATATTATAGCTATTGTAATATATTATGGATTAGTATATTTATTATTTATATTAGTTTAGGAGCTTATATGGAGAATTTGCCACCAGAGATGTTATTATGCATTATTAATACTAAATTAAGAGATTTTTATTCTTCTTTAGATGAATTATGTGATGATTTAGATTATAATAAAAATTTTATTAATGAAAAGCTTAATAGTATTAATTATTTTTACAATATAGAATTAAATCAATTTATTTTTATGGAAAAGTAGCTAGTAATAACTAGCTATTTTTTATTTAATACTTAACTTTTTTTGAGTAAAATGCTATAATTTAATTAACATAAACTTTAATTAATTTAATAGAAAGGAGAGTATTGCCATATTAGGTAATACAAATAAAGAGATTATGTCAAATCGTTTTATGTTAAATGAAACTTCTTATCATGGACATGGTGCAATAAATAATATTGTACCTGAAGTAAATGCTAGAGGATTCAAAAAAATTTTAGTTTGTAGTGACCCTGATTTAGTTAAATTTGGAGTTACTAAGAAAGTTACAGATTTATTAGATAACGCTAATATTTCTTATGAGGTATTCTCTGATATTAAACCTAACCCAACTATAGAAAATGTGTTAGCAGGTGTTAAAGCTTGTAAGAAATGTAATGCTGATTGTATCATCGCAATTGGTGGTGGCTCTAGTATGGACACTTCAAAGGCTATTGGTATTATTATTACAAATCCAGAATTTGAAGATGTAAGATCACTTGAAGGAGTGGCTCCTACTAAAAAGCCTTGCTTACCTATTATCGCAGTAGCTACTACAGCTGGTACTGCTGCAGAGGTTACAATTAATTATGTAATTACTGATGTTGAAAAGAAAAGAAAATTCGTATGTGTAGACTCACATGATATGCCAATTGTTGCGATAGTTGACCCTGATATGATGTCAACAATGCCAAAGAGCTTAACTGCCTCAACTGGTATGGATGCATTAACTCATGCAATTGAGGGTTATATTACTCGTGGAGCTTGGGAGATGTCTGATATGTTCCATATTAAGGCTATTGAAATTATCGGTAAGAGCTTAAGAAAAGCAGTAGCTAATGATCCTGATGGAAGAGAAGGAATGGCTTTAGGTCAATATATTGCTGGTATGGGATTTAGTAATGTTGGTTTAGGAATTGACCATGCAATGGCTCATACTTTATCAGCATATTATGATATTCCACATGGAGTTGCTTGTGCTATGCTACTTCCAATTTCAATGGAATTTAATCAAGAGGTTACTGGTACTAAATATAAGGATATTGCAGAGGCTTTAGGAGTTGATACTCATGGTATGAGTGAAACAGAATATCGTCTTGCTGCAATAAATGCAGTTAAGAAGCTTTCAACTGATGTAGGTATTCCAACAAAATGTGATAAGATTTTAGAAGCTGATTTAGATAGTCTAGCTAGTGATGCTCTAAAGGATGCATGCTATCCTGGTAATCCAAAAGAAGCTACTCATGATGATGTAGTTGCGTTATTTAGAAAATTAATGTAATAAATAATTAAGATAGATTTTACAAATTCTAAAATCTATCTTTTTTTTTAAATATAATAATTATACCTTTTTATATTGATAAAACAAAATAAAAAAATAGTTTATTTATTTTATTTTAATATTGCTAGAATACTAAAAATATATTAAAATAGATGAGTATTTAATTATGTCACTTGAGGTGTTATTTTGAAAAGAAAAAGAGGATTAATAATACTATCAATTATTGTAGTATTTATTGGGATAATAGTTGGTTCCTTTTTTATATATGTAAATATTTATTATAAAGCAGATAGTGAAGCACTAGAGGCATTAAATTCAAATGAAGAAGTTACTGTAATTAATAATGATAAGTATATTTCATTTGTTCCTAATAATGAATATAATGATGCGATTATCTTTTATCAAGGAGCTAAGGTAGAAGCTGAAGCTTATGCTCCATTAATGAAGCTTTTAGCCTTAAATGATATTGCATGCTATGCTATAAAAACAACATTTAAATTATCATTTTTTGATGTAAATACCTATAATGATATATATCAAAAGGAAAAACATGAAAATGTAGATTATTATGTAATGGGACATTCTTTAGGTGGTGTAATTGCATCTATTGCTGCTAAAAAATATAATTCTATCTGTGAAGGTATTATTTTATTAGCTTCATATCTTAATTCTGATATTAGTGATACAAAATTAAAAGTATTAAGTATTTATGGAAGTAATGATGAAATATTAAATATGGATAATTATGAAAATAATAAGAAATATGCACCTGATGTATTTATTGAAAGAAAGATTGATGGTGGAATTCATTCATATTTTGGTTCTTATGGGATTCAAAATAATGATGGTAAGCCTTATATAGAAAAAAACTTTCAAATAGAAAGAACAAAAGACTATATATTAGAATTTGTTAATAATTAAAAATGTTGAATGCCAAATAGGCATTCCATTTTTTAAAATTAAAAGAAGGGATAAATCCCTTCTCATTAAGCTTCATTATATTTCTTTTTTATATATAAATCAATCTCTTCAGCAACCTTCTTTGTTGCGGCAACAGCCTCAACAACAGTTTTAGCTCCAGAAACTACATCACCAGCAGCATATACACCCTCTCTAGTTGTAGCTCCACCACTAGTAGTTTCAATTAATCCTCTCTTATTTGTATCAATTTGCTTAGTATTCTTTACAATATTAGATAATGCACCCTGGCCAATTGCGATAATAACAGAAGAAGATTCAAACTTATAAACATTTTCACTATCATTAATATATTCTATAGTTCCATCCTCATTAGTCTTTTGAATAACTGGTTCAACCATAATACCATCATCTAAAATTTGAACGGTATTTAGATAATAATTCATCTTAACACCATCAACTATAGCTAAATCTAATTCTTCTTTTAATGCTGTAACCTCTTCAGGTCCTCTAAAGAAGATAATATCCACCTTAGCTCTTGTTTTTCTTAGAATTGTTCTTGCTGCATCCATTGCTACATTACCAGCACCAATAATTACTACATGATCACCAAGCTCGGTATATGAATCAGGATTCTTTAAGTAATCAATTGCGAAATGAACATTTCCTAAAGTTTCTCCAGGTATTCTTAATCTATTTGGATTCCATACACCAGTACCAATAAATATTGCATCATAACCATCTCTAAACATATCATCAATAGTTATTGTAGGTCCAATTAATGTATTAGGTCTAAATAAAATACCTAATTCATTCATTCTAGTTAATAGCTTATCTAATAAACTCTTAGGTAATCTAAATTCAGGAATACCATATCTTAATACTCCACCAATTTTATCCTTAGAATCAATAATTGTTACCTTATATCCTTTTTTAGCCATTATAATAGCTAGGGTTAAACCTGCAGGACCAGCACCAATAATTCCTAATCTATGACCATTAGATGGTTGAGCTTCTAATTTTGCCTTTTCAAGATAAAAAGTAGAAATATATGTTTCAACCTCATAGAATTTTATAGGAGCTCCTTTACGATTTAATACACAATGTCCCATACAATTCTTTTCATGAGGACAAATTAATGAACATAAGGCTGATAATGGATTATTATCAAAAAGCTTTTCACCAGCTTCATCCATTTTTCCATCTAAAAACATTTGCATAATGATAGGAATATCTGTATGAACTGGACAACCCTCCTTACACATTGGCTTTTTACATTTTAAGCATCTTTGAGCTTCATTAATTATATCTGCCATATTTACCTCCCGAATTCTTTTCTATTAAGATTATACTAAAAAATAAAAAATAATGAAAGCATTTTCTATAATATAATTCAAAAAAATAATATTTTGAGATAAAAATACAAATACCTATTAAATTCTTAATATTCTGTGATATAATTTTGTTATGAAATTAGAATTTATTTGTGAAAATGATAATATAAAATTAAGTGAAGAATTAAAAAAACATATATCTAGAAAATTATATAAAAACCTAAAATCATCAAATACTATAATTTACGTTAATGGTATAGCTCATTTAGGATATATGGAAATAAAAAAAGGAGATATAATTACCTTTGAATATAATAAAGAAAGTGAGATTAAATGGGATATTTATCCATCAAATCTAGATATTAGATATGAGGATAATGATTATTTAGTAATTTTTAAAAGAGGTAATCTAATGTCTATACCTACTAAGGGTTGTCCTTTTAGTGTTTATCAAGAGGTATTATATTATCTTAAGGAAAAAAAGGAAGCATTAAATGTATCTATAATTAATAGATTAGATAAAGAAACAAAAGGATTAATGGTTATTGCTAAAAACAGATATGCAGCATATATGCTAGAGCCTACCCATATAAAAATGACAAGAAAATATCTTGCATTATGTGAAGGAATATTTGAAATAAAAGAAGGTACTATTAATACTTTAATAGATAAGAAGGATGATTCAAATAAAAGATATGTATCTAATACTGGAAAAGTTGCAATAACTCATTATAAAGTTATTAAAGAGATAAATGGCAATTCATTAGTTGAATTTATATTAGATACTGGAAGAACTCATCAAATAAGAGTACATTCAGCCTATATTGGGCATCCTATTGTTGGTGATAGTATGTATAATAATGGTGATGGTAATTTATTATTATATAGTTATCAGGTTAGTTTTAATCATTTTAGAATTAATAAGGAGATTAATGTTACAATAAATGAAAGAGATATCATCTTATAATAAGAAAAAATATAAAATAATTAGAATAATTATTCAGGCATTAATTATTTTATTATTATTATCTTCGGTTATATATTTAACTATAAAGTTATATCCATATTTTATAAAAATTCAAAATGATATTGAATATAAAGAATATATAGTAGATAAAATAAGAGGCTTTGGAGGCTATTCAATATTAATAATAATATTATTGCAAATAATTCAAACTATATTTATGATAATACCAGCAGGCCCAATAGTAATGATTTCTGGAATGCTATTATCAGAAGGTACTGCAGTACTAACCTCAATAATAGGTCAAACCTTAGGTGGAATTATTGTTTATTTTTTAGTTAAACAATTAGGTATTAGATTTATAGCTTTATTTGTTGATCCTAAAAAAATATATCAATCTAAGCTTTTGAAAAATAAAGAAAGATGTGAGGTAATGATGTTTGGGTATCTAATGATTCCTGCATTACCTAAGGATATTGTTTCTTTTATTGCGCCATTTACTGGAATAGATTTTAAAAGCTTTGTAATGATAAATTTATTTGCTAGAATTCCTATGACTATTGTTAGTGTATTTATGGGATCTTCTTTAATAGATTTTAATATGGTATTATTAATTATATTGACAATAATATCTTGTATTTTAGCATTATTATGTTTTATTTTTCATAATAAAATTGAAGCATTTTTAAGCAAAGAGGAAAAAACATTAAAGTTATTTTAGGGGGATAATATGAATAAGAATATTATTGAATTAATTGGAGAAAATGGAAAAAAAATATATTTCAATTTAGAAGCTGAATTAGTGTATGATGGATATGATTATCAAATTCTTACTCCAATAGATTCTAATATGGGACTAGATTCAGATGAGGCTTTAGTTTTTAGAATTGAAAATGGAGAATATTATATTGAAGAAAATGATGATATTATTAATGAAATAGAAATAATGTATAATAATCAAGAATAGGTGTCATAATAATCATTGAAAGGATGATATAATGACAAATATTAATTGTAAAGCAGAAAAATGCTGCTATAATTCTTGTGAAAAATGCTTAAAAGGCCAAATTGATGTAGAAGGATTATATGCAAAAAGTAAGGTTGGTACCTTCTGTCAATCTTATAAAAATATAGAATATAATCCTATTAAAGAAATGGAAATAGCATGTGAAATTACAGATGATAGATTACATAAGGTTTCATGTAGTGCAAATTATTGTGTATTCTATAATGAGGGTGTTTGTGATAATAAAGAGATCACTATTGGTAAAGAAACCTCATTATATCGCAGTGAAACAGAATGCGATAGCTTTACATTAAAATAGTTAAAAAAATGGATAGATTAATTCTATCCATCTTTTGTTTACGCTTTCATTTTATTTTACTTTTAATTTAAGTTTATTTGAGTTAAAATAGCATTATAAATAATTAGAGGTAATTTTATGTATTATAATTCATATTGGATGATAGGAGAAAATGAATTTAGTGTTGTAAGTGGCGAAGAAATGGAAAAGAATCATGCTGCTTATGGTATCTATGGTGAAATAGTCCCTTTTAACGAAGCAATTTGTATTGGGAATCCAATTGCTGATTTCACATCAACTGCATTCATTGAAGAAAGATTATGTTCTTTAAATACTTCCTATTTAATCTATAAAGTAAAGATAAGCTCACAACTTCATAGAATTCCTAAAGATAAAGATGTGAATTTAGTATTTGGATATGATATGTTTTGTTCTATAAATTTATTATATTTACTGGCTCAGTTTGATTATAGAGGATTCAATAATAAATTTAAGATTCATATATTAGATGAGGAAACGATGAAGAATCTAGAATATTATGAATTAAATGCAAAGGGCTTTTATGAATTATTTGTACAAAATATTATTAATAAAAATAAAACAAATACTCCTATTAAATCTATCAATAAAGCATTAGATTTATATTATTTATATAAAAAGCATGATAAAGATACATTATTAGCTATGCTAAATGAATATGATGATAATCTAAAGGCATTAAGACGTCATAGAGAATATGGATTACCTGATTATGAATGGCAAAAATGGCTTGATGCTGTAATAACTAAATAAATTATAAAAACCTGTAATTTACAGGTTTTTATGTTTTATAGCTTAATTTCTTTTGGAAAAGGATTATCCTTCATTATTCCCCACATTTTGTCTATATATGCTAATGTATAGAAGTTTTCAAAATAATGATAATAGAATGCTCCCTTTAATGTCATTTCATAAATTCCATTTTTATATTTAGCAAAGCCAAATAATCTAGAGATAAATAACTCAAAACGGTAAGCTTTTTTAAGAGGTATATTAAAGAATTTTTCAAAATCTGCTTCATTTACTTTAGTAGAATATGCAGTCCAGAAAAGCCAATATACCATTCTTTGATGCTTAGTAAAGCGAATAGTTAATGAAGTTGGTAGTTTATTATTTTCAATTCTTTCACAATAACTATTTATATCAAAGGTATTAATTTTAAATTGATCCTTTAATAGAGTAGTAGAAGAAGCACCAAATCCTAAGAAGGATTCTCTTGTCATAGATGAATAATTTGCACTTTCTTCTTTAGAAAAGGTCCAAATTGAATTTCTTTTATATCCCTTTTTATAACAATAATTTGTGATAGAATCTAAAAGCTTTCTTTTTTTTCTTTTTGACATTGCTTTTACTTTACTAGCTGTAAATGTAAAATCAATAAAGGGATAAATTGCAATATGATTGGCACCAATAGAAAATGCTAAATCAATGTCATTTTTTAAATCCTCATATTCTTGATTTGGTAATGCAAAGATAAAATCCATTGAAACAGTTTCAAATGATATTTTATTTAATGCTTCTTTTAGACTATCAATATTAATTGTATTTCTTCCTAGTATTTTTTGATATTTTTTTGAAAATGATTGTATTCCTATACTTATTTTAGTAATTCCAGAAGCTTTTAATTTTTCTAAAATTTCTATAGTAACATTATCAGGATGAAGCTCAAGTTCAATTCCTTCAGTAATAATAAAATATTGATTTATCGTATCAATTATTTCTTTAATTCTATCTACTAATAATGCTGGAGTACCACCACCAAAATAAAGACTAGTAACTACTTTTTTTTCATTATTTTGGCTTCCTACCATATGTATTTCTTTTATTAGGCTATCAATATATTTATTAGCTAAATCCTCATTATATTTAACCTTACAATAAGGACAAAAGCTACATATATTTTTACAAAAGGGAATATGAACATATAATCCTAAATTTTCACATTCCTTATAGGAAAGTATTTGATCATATTCATTTTTAAATATAAAGGGCTTAGTTGTTCTTGTTAGCCACATTCTAGCTAAAGATGTTATAAAACTCATATTTCTCCTAAATGTACTTTAAATAAGTACGTAGCATTTCAAATATTATTTTTAGATTTCCTTTAAATAAAAGAGTATATTCAGCAACAAAGAAGTAGCCACATTCATTACATAAACCGGGAATTTCAATACATCTACCACAAGTTGAAAGCTTTCCATTTTCTAAAACAACACATTGATGACAAGGAGTAGGAAATTTATTTTCTACTAGATATGGGAAGGCACTTTTTAGATTAAATATTGGGGCACCTTTTTTCATCATTTCTATAATATCATCTGTACATTTTTTCTTTTCCTCTTTAGATAATGCTAAATCTTTGGTATCGGGATAAGGCGTATGAAAGTTAAATGATACTGCTCTAACATTTTTAGTATCCTTTGCTTTTTGGCATACGTCTTTAATACAGTCCTTATTAATTTGATTAATTGCCATATAAAAACAAATATTATCACTAGTTGCATTTTCAATATTATTCATAATAGTATCATAGGTATCACCACGAATAATATTATGATGTTCTTTATCGCCATCAAGACTTAATAATATTAAATCAGCTTCCTTTAAATCTATTCGATGAGTACCATTAGTAACAACATTTACAATTAAAAAACCCATTTCTTTTGCTTCAATAACTAAATCTCTTAAGGTTTTATCTTTATCATGCCATAAAAAAGTTTCTCCACCACAAAAGAATAAGATTCTGATTCCCATATCATATAACTCTTTCATTTCCTTTTTTATTTGTTCATAAGGATGTATAATAGCAGTGATATTATTAACAGAACAATGCTTACAATGAAGATTACATTTATCTGTAACAATTATAGTACCTAAAATAGGGTCTTTTTTCTTAAATAAAATAGTTTTTATTCCAAATCCTGCTAAATGAAAAAATGATTTTAGCTTCATAAGATAACGTCTCCTTGTTAAGAAAAATTATATAATAATAAATTATTTTGTCAATAAAAAAGCTCCAGCAATCTGCTAGAGCTAAGTTACTATTAATATATATATTAATAAAAAGCTTTTATTACTTTACAATTGTACCTTTAATAGCACCAAATAAAGCACCTGCATTTGCTTCATCAGTATCAATATGCATTGCAAGAGCGTATTTTGGAGATACACGAATTACAGTATCCTCAAAAGTAACCTTTCTTCCTGTTTCATTTAATACTTGAACAGAAACGATATCACCATTCTTAACACCAAATTCCTCTGCATCTTCTGGAGTCATATGAACATGACGCTTAGCTACTAATACACCTTCAGATAGCTCAACCTCTCCACAAGGTCCTACAAGCTTACAAGGAGCAGAACCAGCTACATCACCAGATTCTCTAACTGGAGCTGTAACACCTAAAGCTCTCGCATCAGTGAATGATACCTCAACTTGGTTAACATTACGGCAAGGTCCTAAAATTGAGCACATAAGGCTACCCTTAGGTCCTACTACAGTAATCTTTTGATTAGAAGCAAATTGACCAGGTTGGCTTAATTCCTTCTTAACAGTTAATTCTGCACCAGCACCAAATAGCTTTTCTAATACTTCTTGAGTTACATGAACGTGTCTAGCACTTGTTTCAATAATAAATTCTTTCATTATATTAATCCCCTTCTTAATAAAATAATTATTACGAAAACATTATAGCACTATTTTATCTATTTGGCAAAAAAAATGTAATTTTTTAGTAATAAAATATTCATAATTAATATTATTTATTTTTTTTTAATCCTTCTATGATTCTTTTTTCAATACATTTTGGAACATATTTAGAAATACTACAATCAAATTCTACAAGCTCTTTAATAGCACTAGAAGAAACTACTTGATTTTTAGTAGTTGGCATTAATAATATTGTTTCAATATTTGGATAAATATCTCTATTATATTGGAATAATGTAAATTCATTTTCAAAATCACTATAATTCCTCATTCCTCTAATAATAATATTAATATTATTTTCTTTACAGTATTGAACTACTAATCCATCCCAAGCTATTACAATAACATTTTTTAAATCCTTCACACATTCATTTATCATTTCAATTCTATCATTAACTGAAAATGAGCTTTTTTTAAACATATTATAAGAAACTAAAATATGTAATTCATCAAATAATTTAGAAGCTCTTTTAATTAAATCTAAATGTCCAGTAGATATAGGATCAAAAGAACCAGGATAAACAGCTTTTCTCATAAAAATAATTCCTTTCTTCACAAGTAAATTATATATTAAATATTATTTTTTGTCATTTTATTTTTATACTATCTGACAAAAATTACTCTTTTTCTATTAAATTAATTGTTATAATCTTTCTAACTTATGGTAAAATGATGAAGTGAGGTGTTACTATGAGTATGGTTGTTATTGCATCAAATAATAAAAATAAGGTTAAAGAATTTAAAAGTATTTTAAATACAGATAAAATAGAATTTAAAACCCTATCAGAAATAGGCTATGATAAGGAAATTATTGAAGATGGAAAAACCTTTGAAGAAAATGCCATAATAAAGGCAAGACAAATAGCTTTAGATTTAAATGTAATAGCCATTTCAGATGATTCAGGGTTAGTATGTCATGGTCTAAATGGTGCCCCAGGAATCTATTCAGCTAGATATGCAGGCACTAATAATGACAAGGATAATAATGAATTATTAATAAAAAATTTACAAAATGTAAGTGATAGAACTGCATCATATGTTTGTGCAATTTGTATATATCACCCTAATGGAGAATATAAAGTGGTATCAGAAACTGTAGATGGAATTATTATTGATACTCCAAGAGGTGAAAATGGATTCGGCTATGATCCTCACTTTTATATAGAGGAATGGAAAAAGACATTTGCTGAGGTACCACTTGAGGTTAAAAACCAAATTTCTCATCGAAGAAAAGCATTATATAAAATGAAGGAGCTTATCAATGAGGATTTTAGTTTTAAGTGATTCTCACAGAAGATTATTAAATATTAATATAAATGAATATGACTATATTATTCATTGTGGAGATTATGGTAATGAATATAAATTTCTAAATAATAATAACCTTTTATATGTAAAAGGGAATTGTGATATTTATGGTCCAAAGGAAAGAAAAATAAATATTAATAATAAAACAATATTAATTACTCATGGTGATTTATATAATGTTAAATATAACTTAACTAATTTAACCTATAAAGGATTATCAGAAAATGCTAATATAGTATTTTATGGACATACTCATATTCAACATTATTTTTATAGTGATAATATATTATATATTAATCCTGGAAGCTATCAAAATAATGATTATGTAATAATAAATGATAATGATATATTTTTTTATAATAATGATAAATTAATAAATAGAATTAGCTATAGCTGGAGGTGAGATAATGACTATTAATGAGCTTTTGAATTTAGATAAAACTCAAGCATCTATTCAAAAGGTAAATATGTTTTTATGCTCAATAGAAAAAAATACATCTGAATATATGAAAGCTTTAACCTTTAAAGCATTAATTCTAGATGAGCTAAATAAAACCTCAGAAGCCCTAAAATTATTATATGAATATATTCCAGATATAAAAGAAATGACTAATGAAACTGTAGTAATACTTTTAGATGGAATTATTAATATTACACTTAATAATGATTTATTTGATCAAACCATAAAATATATTGAACTTAAAAAAAACTTTCTTCCTTTATCAAAAGGTAGCTTATATATTAAGGATAAAATAGATCTTTATTTGAAAATGAATGATTATAATCAAGCTAAAATAGAATTATTATCTTATTTAGAAGATGATATTTCCAAAGATGAAATGATATTTGCTAAAATAAAATTATCAGATATCTACTATAAATTAAAACAATATGATAAATTTGTAGAACTCATACCAGAATTAAAAAATTATTATGAAACTAATTTAGCATTAGAATCATTATCTATATTAACTATAAAGGATTTAAAAATATCATTAGATAGAAGAAATTATAATAGAGTAATCAATGAGGGAAATGCATTTATTGAGGCTAATGATATTAAAATGAAATATATTATAGAAATATCAGCTATGATTATAAAATCCTATGTTGAAATAAATGAACTAAAAAAAGCTAGTATTTTAGAAAGTGATTATAGAGATTTTTTATCAAGTGAATATTTATTAGAATCTCTAGATTTTTGTTATGCTTCATTAGAATTATATAAAAAGAATAATTCTTTAGTTTCAATTAAAGAATATGAAGCTAAAATAAGTGAATTTGAAGCAATAAAGAATAAAGAAAAGCCTAAATCTAAAAAGAATTTAAAAATAAAAGAAATTACTATTCCGATAGTTGAAATACCAAATAATGTTATTGAAGAAATTAATGATAATAATAATTATGGTTATTTATTAAAATCTAAAAAAGAAGAAATAATAAATAAAACAATAACTAATGAAAAAATAAAGGATATTAATATAAGTAAAACCTATGAATTATTGAAAGATATATTTAATTCATTAAATCAGGTTGATCTAGATATGAAATTTAGAGAAATATTTAGATTAGCTGCAATTTCAATATCAAAAGCTTTTGATATTGAAGAAATATATATTCTATATTTTAATAGAAGTTATTTAGGACTTCACTATAAAAAGGAAAGAGTTTATGATAAAAAATTAGATATAGATAATCTAAATAATACTATTTCTTATCAAACTATATTACAAAATAATGAATTATTCTTAGATGATTATGATAAAGAATACAATATTAATATTGTTACTAATGAAGAATATCCTTCTAATACTTATGCTTATTCAATACCAATTTCTAATTCTATAGAATGCTTTGGTAGTATTACATATATATCTAATAAGCAATTTATAGAATCTGATGGAGTTTATGAATCATTAAAATTAATATCTATGATGTTAGGTTCTCGTTTGTTATTATTTATGAAATCTAATCAAATTAATCTAGAAAATCAAAAGCTATTATTCATTAAGGATAATATGTCATCGGGATTAAAGGAATGTGTTGAGGGTTATATTCATTTAAATACTCAAGCTCATAATATTTTAGGGGGCTTAGAGGATTTGACTTTGGATGATTATTATAATCATATGGAAATTTCTGATATTACTAATTATAAAAATATTATTGAATCTTTATATAATTTAGATTCTAATAAAAGAGAAATAGAATATGATTATAATAAGGATGGAAAGAAAATAAGAATAAAGGAAAGATTTTATCCATTATTAATAGAAGGTACAATTCATATATTATCATTAATAGATGATATTTCTAAAGATAATAAGGATAAGAATAAGCTATTAGCTTTAGCTTATACTAATCCTATTTCTAAATTAGATACAGAATATAAGCTATTAACAGATTTAGAACAATTATATTCAAAAAGACAATTAAGTCTTACAGTATTATCAGTGGTTGATTTTAAAATATATGAAGAGCTATATGGCTATTTATTTACAAAACAGCTTATTTTCGCAATAGGAAAGGCTATAAAAGAAACAATAGCTTCTAATTTTGATTTTAGATTATATCATTTAGAGGGAAATCAATATGCTATATTGATGGAAAAAATAAATGATAGAAGATCAATAGATTCTAAATTAAATAATATATTTAATAGAGTTCATGATGAAATATTAAAAATTAATTCTAGAGCATCTATTTATTTTATGGCTGGAGTATTTAGAATGAACAAAAGTATGAATCTAGAGAAAAGCTCATTAATATTAGATTATGCAAAAGAAGCCTTAAATAATTGTAAAAATATAGGTCTATCTCATATAATCGTACACTATGATGGTGAAGAAGCAAGAAGAAATTTCAATAAAAAGAATCTAGTTACTCATATTTCTGAATGTATAGACCATGGAAGCTTAATTCTTAATTATCAACAAATAGTTGATATAAAAAATGTTGAGGTTTATGGATATATTATAAAGCTTGGAATTGACAATTTAGAAATTGAAGATAGTTTATTTAATTCTGTTATTAAAAGAAGAGATTTAGAAAATCAAATGGATAAATATTTAATATCTAATGCTTTTAAAGAAGAAAAAATGTTATATGATAAATGTAGAGGATATATAAATATTTTTATTGAAATTAATTTAGATACCTTTGATTCTACATTTATTAATTTTATTAATACTCAGCTTCAATTTTTTAAAATTGATCCTAAATTTATTACCTTTATCACTAAAAATGCTAGTTCTTTAGTTATTCAAAAGCTAAGAGAGATAGGGTTTAAAATAGCTAGCTATGAATTATTAGATGTATTTAGAGAATATACTGATTTTTATTTATATGATTATCATTTATCTAAAATAGATAATACTAATGAGATATATGAAATATGTAATAATCATAAAGGCATTTGTATATTAACTGAAATAAATACTAAAGAGGATATTGAATATGCAAGAGAACAAAATTATTCTATTATAATTGGTAAATATTATAAAAAGAATTTAAGAATGAAAGCTATTATTGATAGTATAAAAAAAGAATAATTTTATATTTCTAATCATATACTTTAATGAAGGTGATTAGGATGAAAAGGAAGCTAAAGCTACCAATATTATTATTAGCTGCAGTAGCAATGATGTCTATTTTCTATATTAAGGAAGCAAGTAAAGATATAGGAGATCAAGGTGCTTCTGGTGATACTCTAGATTCGACTGTCTTATACCCTGAATTTAGTGAGCTTAGATTGAATCATTTAGAGGAAGTAAATTTAACTCTTAGTGAATATGAAGCTAAAATCGCCAGTGGAGAGCTTAATGCGAATGAAGTTTCAGAGTGTAGTTTATTAATGGAGGACATTAAAAGAAATGTTGATCTAGAAATGAAATTTGAGGATGCATTACTTGAAAACTATGATTATGATGATGTATTAGTTCTTATTGGAGAAGATTATATTGATGTAAGAATTTATACAGAAGAGGATGTTAGGAAAAATGCAGTTTCGATTATGAAACTTGTTTCAGAGCATTTTGATAGCTATAGAACAATTAAAATAACTCCAGTTGCTAAAACTGATTAGAAAAAATGCCATTACTGAAATAGTAATGGTTTTTTCAATTAATCATTAAGATATGAATGATTATAAATTATTTTTTGGTATAGAGCCTAAAACTTTTAAAGATTAATGTTCATTATTAGACATAATAATAATAATTTTATATTAAAACATAGTTGCTAAAATATTTCGAAAAAATATTTAAATTATTGAAATGTTTACTAAAATACATAATATATCTTTAATTTATATAAATTATTTGCTAGAATTTTATTATAATAAGCGATATTAATTTAATATTTTTGGGGGTTAATATGAATAAAATAATTTATGCAAAATTTATTGATGATTTAAAAATTGAATTTAGTGTCAATAATTCTATTAAGTCATATACTATTTATTCTGATTCTAAAATAATAGAAACTAATAGTGGAACTAAGGATAAATCCTTATATCTTATTTCCTTAGACAAAGATATCTTTGATGCTAGAAATACCTATAGTGTGGAGGTTCTATTTTTAGATGATAGAATTGATAAAATTGATATAGATTTATTATCTTTATATAAGACTAGCTTTTTTAATGATAAATATTATTATTCTGGCAAGGATTTAGGAGTTACATATAATAAAAAATACACTACCTTTAAGGTTTATTCACCTTTAAGTAAAGAAATAATATTAAAGGTTTATTCTAATGGTACTCCAAAATTTATTGATGAACTTAAGGGAAGTGATATTCCTTTATTTATTGTACCTATGGATTATAATGATAATGGTATTTTTTCTGCAACTATTCATGAAAATTTAGAGGGAATGTATTATACCTATACAGTAACAAATTCTAAATATCAAAACATTGAGGTTGTTGACCCTTACGCCAAATCAGCAGGAATTAATGGCTTAAGAGGAATGATTGTAGATTTTTCTAAAACAAACCCTAAGGGATGGGAAAATGTCGATATAATTCCTTATAGTAAAAATGAAATGGTTGTTTATGAAACTCATATTAGTGATATTACATCATCATCTTCATGGAGTAATGATAGTAATAATTTAGTATATAAGCATACCTTTAAAGGGGCAACAATTCCTAATACTACATATACACAGGACGGCATTACAGTAAAAACAGGTTTTGATCATATTAAGGAACTAGGAATTAATACCCTACAAATCTTACCATTTTTTGATCATGATAATGATGAGACTAATATGATATTTAATTGGGGCTATAATCCCTTAAATTATAATTGCCTTGAAGGTGGTTATTCAACTAATCCTTATGATGGATATGTAAGAATTAAAGAATTTAAAGAATTAGTTATGAAATATCATAATGAAAATATTAATATCATTATGGATGTTGTTTATAACCATGTTGATGATGCATTAAAATCTAATTTTGAGATATTAGTTCCAGGCTATTATTTTAGACATGATTCATTGGGTAATTTATCTAATGGTTCTGGTTGTGGCAATGAAACTGCATCAGAAATGCCAATGTTTAGAAAATTTATGATTGATTCTTTAGAATTTTTAGCTAAAGAATATAAGCTATTTGGCTTTAGATTTGATCTAATGGCTGTTCATGATTATGAAACAATGAATTTAATTGTAAAAAATCTAAAAGAAAAGGTTAATCCAAATATTGTTGTTTATGGAGAACCATGGGTTGGTGGAGAAAGTAGCTTAGATCCTAAATTAAGCGCTAGTCAGGCTAATGGCAATAAATATATTGGCTATGGACAATTTAATGATCAATACCGTGATGCCTTAATTATGGGTGGTATGAAGGCTAAAGAGGAATTAGGCTGGGTTAATAACACTAATAAAACTATTGATAAAGAAATGGATAAAATTAAAAATGGTATTTTAGGCTATACTACAGGTGGAGCTAGTGATATTCTTGATAATGATAAAACAGTCACTTATGTAACTTGCCATGATAATTATACTTTATACGATAGAATGAAGGCGGCTGGAATAAATGATGATGAGGTTATTAAGAAAATGGCTATTTTAGCTAATTCAATGGTTTTGACTTCAAAGGGTATTTCATTTATTTTGGCTGGAGAGGAATTCCTTAGAACAAAACATGGAGAGGATAATTCCTATAATTTGTCATATAAAATAAATGAATTAGATTATTCTTTAAAGGTTAAGAATAATGATATGTTTGAAATATATAAAAAATTAATATATTTTAAGAAGAATATTCTTAAAAATAATGAAATTTATGATATTAATATTAGTGAAAATAATAATCAAATAACATATAAATTAAAAAATGAAAATATAGAATATTTAATTATTCATAATAATTCTTATAATGTTGATAAATTATTAAATTTAGATATATCTTCATATAAAATATATTTAAATACCAGCAACAATAATAATACAAATAATCCATGGCAAACATTAATATTATATAAATAAATTCAATGGTACTAGAGTTTATACTTTAGTACTTTTTTATAAATAAATTAGATATATGAGACTAAAGTTTCGAATTTTTTCGAAATAGTTTCGGAAAATGATTATCGTTTGTGAAGATTTTACTAAACTAGAATCAAATGATTGAAAGATTGATTTTTTTTGATAAAATTTAATTGTATGAATCGATTTTTAATTAAAAATATTGGAGGTTTAAAATGACTTCAGAAAGAAAAGCAGGTGTTTTATTACACATTACTAGTCTTCCATCAAAATATGGTGTAGGAACTCTTGGTATAGAAGCATATAATTTTATAGATTGGTTACATGATGCAAAACAAAGTATTTGGCAGGTATTACCACTTACTCCAACAAATTATGGAGATTCTCCATATCAAAGTGTCTCATCTACTGCTCTAAATTATTATCTTATTGATTTTGATATCTTAAATCAAAAGGGATTATTATTAAAGAAGGATTATAATAATGTTAAATTTAGTTATAATAAAAATAGGGTAGATTATAGTATTTTATTTAATGAAAAGATAAAGCTATTAAAAAAGGCTTTTACTAATTTTGATACTAGCTGTAAAAAATTTAAAAAATTTGTTAATGATGGTGAATATAAATATTTTGCAGTATTTATGACAATAAAAGCTATGCATAATTATTTATCATTTGATAAATGGGATATAAATTATCAAACTTATAGTGAGGAATTAGTAAATAATATAATAAATGAGCATAATAATGATTATTTATTTTGGGTTTGGACTCAATATGAGTTTTTAGATGAATGGAATAAGCTTCATAGCTATGCTAAGAAAAGAGGAATTGAAATAATGGGAGATATGCCATTATATATTGCTTATGACTCAGTTGAGGTTTGGAAGAATCCTGAAATGTTTATTCTAGATGAAGCTAAGAAGCCTAAATTAGTTGCAGGATGCCCACCTGATGCATTCACTAGTGATGGTCAATTATGGGGAAATCCTGTATATGATTGGAAATATATGAAGGATAATAATTATTCTTGGTGGAATGAAAGATTAAATAGTGCTTTTAAATTATATGATATTGTTAGAATTGATCATTTTAGAGGCTTTGATAGATTTTATGCGATTGATAGTCATGAAACTACAGCTAGAAATGGTAAATGGCTAGATGGACCAAAAATTGATTTATTTAAGGATAAACTAAATTTAAGAATTGTAGCTGAAGATTTAGGTGTAATTGATGATGGTGTTATTAAGCTAATGAAGGATACTGGATATCCTGGAATGAAAATAATGGAATTTGCGTTTGATGGAAATAAAAATAATGAGCATAAGCCATCAAATACAACCGAAAATTATATTATTTATACAGGTACTCATGATAATGAGCCATTATATTCATATATTAAAAATTTATCTAAAGAAGCCTTTAAAAGATTCAAAGATGATGTAAAGGATGAAGCATCTAAGCTTAATGTAGAAATATCTAGCTATAGCTATAAAAATCTTGTTGATATTATAGTAGAGCTTGGTTATGCTTCAAAAGCTAAATATGCTATTTTCCCTATTCAAGATTTACTAGCATTAGATAATGATACTAGAATGAATTTGCCTTCTACAGTATCAACTAATAACTGGAGCTATAGAGTAGCTAAAAAAGATATTAATGATGAATTGATGTTAAGATTGAAAAAATATTCTAAAAAATATAGGAGAGGTTAATATGAAATACTCTGAACAAATTGAATTAATATTAAATTCATATTATGGACATAGTACAAAGGATGCATCCGTTAAGGAACTATATAATGCAGTATCAAGAATTGTAATGAATGAAGCATTACCAAAATGGGATGCAACAAAAAAGAGTGAAGGAAAAAGATGTGGTTATTTATCTTTAGAATTTCTAATTGGTAGATTAGTATATTCTAATATGCTTAATTTAGGAATATTAGAAGATATGAAAAAAACTCTTAAAAGCTTAGGAAGAGATATTAATGAATTTGAAGAAATTGAAGATGATGCTTTAGGAAATGGTGGTTTAGGTAGACTTGCTGCATGTTTCTTAGATAGTGCAGCTACTCATGATATAAAGCTTGATGGTTATGGCTTAAGATACAAATATGGACTATTTAAACAATCATTTGTAGATGGTTATCAGCATGAAGAGGCAGATGATTGGCAAAAATGGGGAGATCCATTTAGCATAAGAAAAGAAGAAGATAAGGTATTAGTTCATTTTAGTGATTTTGATGTTTTGGCTATACCTTATGATTATCCTGTTATTGGTTATAATAGTAATACTATTAACACATTAAGATTATGGCAAGCAGAAAATGCTAATGATTTTAATTTTACTGATTTTGATAATATGAATGGTAAAACAAATGCAGTAGCTGATTATCAGGCTAATGAAATTACTTATGTTTTATATCCAAATGATAATTCCTTAGAAGGTAAATATTTAAGACTACGTCAAGAATATTTTATGGTAAGTGCTTCTTTACAGGATTTTATTAATAAATATAAAAAGAAAGGCTTATCATTTAATGAAATAAGTAATTATCAAATATGGCAATTAAATGATACTCATCCTACTTTAGCTATTCCTGAATTTATTAGATTATTAAATAATGAAGGCTTAAGCTATAATGAGGGTTTAGCTATCGCAAGAAAATGCTTTAACTTTACTAATCATACTATTATGGGTGAAGCATTAGAAAAATGGCCAGTATTTATGCTTAATGAATTAATCCCAGATGTATATAATGTAATTCAATTTTTACAAACAAAAATTGAAGAAGAATTACATAATCCTAATTTATTTATTATCCATGATAATGTAGTACATATGGCTAATCTAGCTATATTTGTTTCTTCTCATGTAAATGGTGTTGCTAAAATTCATACAAATATTTTAAAAAATGATACCTTTAAAATGTGGAATGAGGTATACCCTAATAAGATTTTAAATGTTACAAATGGTATTACTCCTCGTAGATGGGTAGCATTAAATAATCCTAAGCTTGCAAAACTAATTTCAAATAAAATTGGTGATGAGTGGATTAAGGATTTAAGTAAGCTTGAAGAATTAAAGCCTTATATTGATGAAAAATTTGTTAATGATTTTATCAAGATAAAAAATGATAATAAAAAAATATTATCTAAATATATTAAAGAACATGATAATGTAGATATTGATAGCTCCTTTATTTTTGATATTCAAATTAAAAGATTACATGAATATAAGCGTCAGCTATTAAATGCTTTATCAATTTTATATATTTATAATGAATTAAAGACAGGAAATTTAAAAGATTTTAAGCCTCAAGCATTTATTTTTGGAGCTAAAAGTGCTCCAGGCTATTATATCGCAAAGGCAATAATTAAATTCATTAATGAAATTGCTAATTTAGTAAATAATGATCCTCAAGTTAATAATAAGCTTAAGGTTATATTTGTTGAAAATTATAATGTATCTTATGCCGAAAGATTAGTATGTGCTGCTGATATTTCAGAACAAATTTCAATGGCAGGTATGGAAGCTTCTGGTACTGGTAATATGAAGTTTATGGCTAATGGTACTCCAACATTAGGTACTTTAGATGGAGCTAATGTTGAAATTTGTGATATGGCAGGAATTGATAATAACTATATCTTTGGATTAACTGTTGATGAGGTTAATGAGCTTAAAAAGAATTATGATCCTAATTGGTATTTAGATAATAATTTAAAGCTTAAGGCAGTAGTTAATACCTTAATTGATGGAACCTTTAATGATGAAAAGGGCTATTTAAAAGCTTTATATAATAGCTTAACTACAGGTGATAGAAAGGATTATTATTTAGTATTTGCTGATTTTGATTCTTATATTAATGCTAAGCTTAAGGTTAATAGTGAATTTGGAACAAAAGAGTATTATCATAAATGCATCCAAAATATGTTAAATTGTTCTAAATTTTCATCTGATCGTTCTATTAATGATTATAATGAATTAATTTGGAAATTATAATTTTATTTTAAATCTATTTTCTCCTAAGATAGCTCTCACTTTTAGTGGGAGCTATCATTTAATGAGGTATATTTATGGAAAAGAATTTATTATTTGATTTATATGGTACATTAATTAATATTCATACTAACGAAGATAGTTTATTATTTTGGGATAGTGTAAAGGAAGAATTATTTATAGATTCTAAATTATCTTGTGAAGAAATAAAAAATAAATATTTACACTATTGTATGGAATTATCAAAAGAAAAAGAAGAAATAGAAATCTTAGATGTATTTAAGCTTTTAGGCTTTGAAAATAAAAATGAAGCATTAATGGCAGCTAAAAGATTTAGAGAATTATCAACAACATTTATTAAACTATATTCTAATGTCAAGGAAACTTTAATAGAATTAAAAGCTCTTGGATTTAAATTATATGTATTAAGTAATGCACAAGCCTCATTCACTGTACCAGAATTAAAAAAACTTGGTATTTATGATTTATTTGATGGAATAGCTATTTCATCTGATTATGGAGTTAAAAAGCCTAATTTAGAATTTTATAAAAGAACTATTTTAGATTTTAATATTTCTAGTGGAATTATGATTGGTAATGATTATGAATGTGATGTTTTACCTGCAAAAGAAATTGGATTAGGCTCTATTTTTATTAGATCAAATATCACCCCTTATGAACCAAATTATTGGAAACGTAGTGATTTAGATTATTTTGATAAAAAACAATTGATTGATAAAATATTAAACTTTTATAAATAATTATATAAAATTTTATTTTTATTATATATATATTGAAAAGAAATTAAATTAGATGCTATAATTATCATAAATAAAATTACATTTTTCTTTTTAGGAGGTACTCTCTTATGGATAATCAAAAAATCAGAATAAAGGATATCGCAGAAGCTCTACACTTATCTGTATCTACTGTTTCTAAGGCTTTAAATGGAGCCTTTGATATCTCAAGAGAAACTAAAGAAGAAGTATTAGAATATGCTAAAAAAAATGGATATAAGGCAAGAGATGAAAGATTAGTAGTTAAAAAGGTAAGAAGATTATGTGTTTTATATGATAATATTGATTATTCTACTCAATGTAATGTGATAATTCCGGTATCAATGTCTTTTGCTAATTTTGCAAGAAATAATAATTTTGAAATTGTACAAACTCCTATAAGCTCTATGGGAATGTCTTATGATGAATTTATGGCTAAAAATGATTATGTAGGAGCTTTTATAGCAGGATTAAATTATAAATCATCTATTATTCATGAAATTCAGAATACTACATATCCAACAGTATTATTTGATAATAATATTGAAGGAAATAAGATTTCTACAATATCTATTGAAAATGTAAATTCTATTGTTAAAATAGTAGATTTATTATATTCTTTAGGTCATAGAAAAATAGGCTTTATTCATGGGGATAAACATTCATTTATTTCAAATGAACGCTTTGCAGGATATATTATTGGTCAAAATATTCATGATTTAGAATATAATCCTAATTATGTATATTATGGTGAATATAGTGAACAATCAGGCTATGATGCTGGTGAATTTTTTGCAGGCTCTGATGTTACTGCTGTAATTTGTTCATCTGATTTAATTGCGATTGGATTAATGAGAGGCTTAGAAGAAAAAGGAATTAGTGTACCTGATGATATCTCTGTAACAGGTTTTGATGATTTAGATGTTGCGAAATATGTAAATCCATCATTAACTACTGTAAAGCAGAATATTGATAAAATAGGGGAAAAGGCTTTTAATTTATTACTTAATATGCTAACAAATAGATCGGGTCAAAGAATTGTTGTTACAAGTGATATTATTGTAAGAAATTCTACGGCTAAGGTTAAAGAATAAATAAAATAGGTAGTCAATATGGATTAAATTTAATCATATTTGGCTACCTATTTTTTATGAATTATCTTTTTTAGGAAAAATATCATTTTTGAATTCTTCCCAATTATCTATTAGATTTTGTAATATAATAGGGTCAAATTGTTTTCCCTTTTCCTCTACTAAAATATTATAGGTTTTTTCAAAACTAAAAGCTTCCTTATATTGTCTTTTTGATAATAATGCATCTAGTACATCCGCAACAGACATTATTCTTGCGCATAAAGGAATTTCAGTTTCTTTAAGACCTTTAGGATATCCCTTTCCATCATATCTTTCATGATGATATAAGCATACCTCTTTAGCTATTTTTAAATAATCTGCATCCTTAGAATCAACGAAGCTATTTAATAGCTCAATACCATATTCGGGATGTTTTTTCATTTCATTATATTCTTCATCTGTAAGCTTACCATTTTTACATAAAATTGCATCAGGAATATGAATTTTACCAATATCATGTAGTGGTGCAGCTTCTATTACTAATGCAGCATATTCATTAGTTAACTCGTCACTAAAGGTATTATTTTCAAGAAGCTTAGTAGTTATAAAATTAACATATCGTGCCGTATTTTTGATATGAGCTCCGGTTGTTTGATCTCTACTTTCAATTACTGAAGCTAATGATACAATTACCTTTTGTTGATTTATTAATATTTCTTTTGATAAATCTAAATTTTTTTCTTGTGTAGATATTAATTCCTTTGTTCTTTTATCTATTACATCATTTAAATGGGTTACCATAGGTACAGCACCTAAAACTACTAAGGTTTTAGGTAATACAAAAAATAATATATATTTAAACCAATTTGGTTCAGCTGCAAAATTATATTCCCAATAATTCTTTACAAAATGATCAGTTTTGGTATAGGTAAAGAAAATCATATTTGCATCACATAGGCCAAAATAATATCCAAATATTGTACAGGATAGAATACCTAATGCAGTTAAGATGTAGGTATACCATACAACTCTTTTACTTCTATATTGAGCGGAATATATTATTGGAAATATTAGTGATAACATAGTATGATAGGTTAATAATGAAGTTATAAAGGAATAGATTAAAACAGTTAAAAAAATGAAGATATATTTAACATAGAATTTTGATAAATCTAAAAGTTTTGATAATATTAGTGTAACTAAAGCTATTATTGTACTTCCTATTACACAGACAAGAAAAATGGATGAATCTATAATAAAAATATTTAATAGATTTAATATCCATGTTAAATATAATATTAATACTGTAACTAAAATGCACTTAACTGAATATTTATTACTATTTATTTCGTTTTGTTCATTATTGATATATTCCATTTTTCTCACTCTCCTTTTAAAAAATTATAACATAATAAAAATGTGAAATAAACAAATTTTAATTTATTTTTAATCTAATTAAAACATTTTCATACAAATATTTACCTTTTTTATTGAATTTTTTACAAAATTATTTTATTGAAAATCATAGGCTTAATTAGTATAATAATATATATTATTTGAAAAGTGGTGTTATTATGGAGGGATTTAATAAAATTGGTTTATATGATCCAAAATATGAACATGATGCCTGTGGTATTGGTGGAATTGCCTCAATTGATGGAATTAAAACTCATGAGCTTGTTTTAGATGCATTAAGTATATTAATACATCTTGAACATAGGGGTGGTACTGGCAGTGAAAGTAATTCGGGAGATGGTGCTGGTATCTTAATTCAAATTCCACATGAATTCTTTAAAAAATTAGATTTAGGGTTTGAAATTAATAATGAGGGAGATTATGCAGTAATTCAAACCTTTTTAAGTAAGAATGATCATTTTAAAGAAAATGGAATTAATTTAATAAAGGAAACATTAATAAATTATGATTTAGAATTATTAGGTATTAGGGATGTGCCTATTAATGATATTGAATTAGGTAATAGTGCTAAGGCATCTATGCCTTATATTTGTCAATTTTTCATTAAAAAACCACTTAATGAAACTAATATAGAATTTGAAAGACATTTATATTTATGTAGAAGAATAATTGAAAATAAGGCTTTAGAATTAAAAATTCCTGATTTTTATATTTGTTCAATGTCATCAAAAACTATTGTCTATAAAGGAATGCTAGTTTCAACCCAGGTTCAAGGCTTTTATGTTGATTTAAATGATACTAGCGTTAAAAGTGCTATTGCGACTGTACACTCAAGATTTTCAACTAATACCTTCCCTTCTTGGAGTAGAGCTCATCCATATAGAATGTTATGCCATAATGGTGAAATTAATACTATTAAGGGAAATGTTGATGGTGTTAAGGCAAGAGAAGGCTTATTTGAATCTAAAATATATAAAGAGCACTTAAAGGATTTACTTCCTGTTATTGCGAATATGTCTAGTGATAGTGCGATGGTAGATAATTTTATAGAATTTTTAGTTATGAATGGTAGAAGTATTGAAGAAGCTATTATGCTATTAGTACCAGAACCATGGACTAAAAATAAGGATATGGATTTATCACTTAGAAGCTATTTTGAATTTAATTCAACATTTATGGAGCCATGGGATGGTCCTGCAGCAATTTTATTTACTGATGGAGATAAGCTTGGGGCGACTTTAGATAGAAATGGCTTAAGACCCTTAAGATATTGTCAAACAAAGGATAATAGAATTATTTTTTATTCTGAAACTGGATCTTTACCTATTAATGATAAAGATATTATATATAAAAGTAGATTAAATCCAGGTTCTATTATTGTAATAGATACTAAGAATAATAAGATATTATCTAATGATGAAATAAAGAATTATTATGCTAATAAAAAACCTTATTCTCAATATGTAAAAAATATTATTAAATTAAAGGATCCTTGTGATAGAGTAGAATCTATTAGTGATGATAGATATAATTTTTTAATTAAAGCCTTTGATTATTCTTTAGATGATATTAATAATTCTATCATTTATGTTGCGAAAAATAAAACTGATAAAACTGTAGCTATGGGATATGATAAGCCTCTTAGTGTATTATCGAATAGATCTCATTTATTATATGATTATTTTCATCAAAATTTCGCTCAAGTTACTAATCCTCCTATTGATTCAATTAGAGAAAATATTGTAACTAGTCAAAGAATTTATGTTGGTAGAGAGGGTAATTTAATTAATCCTGATGAAAATAATTGTAAAAGAATTAAATTAAATAGTCCTATTATTTCATTATCAGAGTTAGAAGAAATAAAGGAATTAAAAAATATTAAAACAAAATGTGTAGATATTTTATATTCTAAGAATGAAAATTTAGAGGATGCGATTGAAAGAATATGTTTAGAATGTGTTAATTTAATTAATAATGGTACTGAGGTATTAATTTTAACTGATGAAAATTCAGATGAATTTAATATTCCTATTCCAGCATTATTAATATCATCAAGCGTTCATAATAAATTAACTCAAAAATCATTAAGAACTCATGCTTCTATTATTTTGGATTCTTATGAGCCTAGAGAAATTCATCATTTCGCTACTCTTGTTGGTTATGGAGTTACTGCAATTTGTCCGAGATTAGTATTTGAGGTTATTAGAAGACAAATAAATAAAGCATTAAATATGAGTTATACTGAAGCTGTAAAGGGCTATATTGAAGGAATTACCTCAGGTATTACAAAGATTATGAGTAAAATGGGTATTTCTACTATTCAATCTTATAATGGAACTCAAATATTTGAAATTATTGGACTTGATAGATTATTTGTAAGTAAATATTTTCCTAATACTAGAAGTGCTATTTCAGGAATAGGTATTAATGATATCGATATTGATATTAAAAAAAGATATTATTCTATAAATGATGAGAATGATGATTGCGCCTTAGATAAGGAAGCTATTAGCTTAATTCAAGAAGCGACTATTAATAATGATTATTCTTTATATAAGAAATATTCTAATCATATTAATAGTAAATTAATTCATTTACGTGATTTATTTGATTTAGATTATCATAATCCTATTTCAATTGATTCAGTTGAGGATGAATATGAAATAGTAAAAAGATTCTCTATTGGAGCTATGAGCTTTGGTGCAATTTCAAAGGAAGCTCATGAGGTATTAGCTAGTGCGATGAATAAGCTTAAGGCTATGTCAAACTCTGGTGAGGGTGGAGAAGCAAAAGAAAGATATAATACTATTTATAATAGTAGTATTAAACAGGTTGCCTCTGGTAGATTTGGTGTTAATATTGAATATTTATGTAGTGCAAATGAAATTCAAATCAAGATAGCTCAGGGTGCAAAGCCTGGTGAGGGTGGAAATTTGCCTAAAAATAAGGTTTATCCTTGGATTGCAGAGGCAAGACATTCAACTCCTGGTGTCCAATTAATATCATCACCTCCTCATCACGATATTTATTCTATTGAGGATTTAGCTCAATTAATTTATGATTTAAAAAATGCTAATCCTGATGCTGTAATATCAGTTAAGCTTGTAAGTGAAGCTGGTGTTGGTACAGTAGCTTCTGGTGTTGTTAAGGCTGGAGCGAATAAAATATTAATTTCTGGTTTTGATGGTGGTACTGGTGCCGCTCCTAAAACTAGTGTAAATCATGCTGGTATTCCTTTTGAGATTGGACTTAGTGAGGCTCATCAAACTCTTATTTTAAATAATTTAAGACAAAGAGTTAAGCTTGAGGTAGATGGTAAGCTACTTACTGGTAGAGATATTGTTATTGCGGCATTATTAGGCGCTGATTTATTTAGCTTTGCATCATTGCCATTAATTGTTATTGGCTGTAAAATGCTTAAGGTATGTAATTTAAATACTTGTCCTTTTGGTGTCGCCACTCAAGATGAAAAATTAAGAAATAAATTTAGTGGTAAGGATAGTTATGTAATTAATTTAATGCTTATGCTTGCAAAAGAAGTAAGAGAAATTATGGCATCCTTAGGCTTTCATACTGTTGATGAGATGATTGGCCATGTAGAATATATTAAGCCAAGAGCTTATAGAGGCTTAGATTTTGATGATGTATTATATAAAAAGGATTGCTATGGAAAAACTCATGAGCATTTTGAAGAATTTAAAAAGATTGATTTAAGAAATACATTAGATTCTAAGAAATTAATTCCTTTAGCTATGAATACTATTAAATATCATAGAAAATCTAAAATAAGTGTTTTAGTTGAAAATACTAATAGAGCAATTGGTACTTATTTATCAAGCTATTTAGTAAAGAATAATATTAAATTAGATGATAATGATATTGAAATTACTGCAATCGGAAATGCAGGTAATTCCTGTGGTGCCTTTTTAACTAAGGGTGTTACTCTTAATATTAAGGGTGATGCGAATGATTATTTAGGTAAAGGCTTATCTGGTGGTATTATTTCTTTAACAGTAAATGAAGAATTTAATGGTGATGCTTCAAAAAATATTATTGCTGGAAATGTTTTATTTTATGGAGCAACTCAGGGCTTTGGCTATATTAATGGTATATGTGGTGAAAGATTTGGTGTGAGAAATTCAGGAGCTTCATTAGTTACTATTTCAGTAGGTAGTCATGGATTAGAATATATGACTGGTGGAAAGGTATTAATTTTAGATAAAATTGGAAAGAATTTTGCCTCTGGTATGAGTGGAGGAGTAGCTTTCATTAGAAATACTATAGAAAATATAAATAATATTAATCTTAGTATAGCTACACTATATAATCTAAATGAAGAGGATTATTTAGAATTAAAGGAATTATTAGCTTCATTTATTGAATATACAAATTCTGATTTCGCTAAAAATATAATTAATAATCTAAATATTAATGATTATATTAAATTAGTACCAAATGATTATTATCGTGTATGTGAATTAATAAAAAAATATCAAAATGAAGAAAATTATCTTATAAAGGTATTTAATGAAGCTATTAAATAGGAGGCATTATGGCATATATTGAATTTAAAAATGTAAATAAAATCTATCAAATGGGAGAAGTTGAAATAAATGCTATAAATAATGCATCATTTCAAATTGATAAGGGAGAATTAGTTTGCATTTTAGGACCCTCTGGCGCTGGAAAAACTACAACCTTAAATATCTTAGGAGGTATGGATTTTCCAACTAGTGGTGATGTTATAGTTGATGGAGTCAATATAAGTAATTTAAAGAATAAAGCTCTTATCAGCTATAGAAGACATGATATAGGATTTGTGTTTCAATTTTATAATTTAATTCAAAATTTAACAGCTCTAGAAAATGTTGAGCTTGCAGTACAACTATGTAAGGATTATAAGGATCCTAAAAAGGTATTAGAGGATGTAGGATTATCAGAAAGAATTAATAATTTCCCCTCACAGCTTTCAGGTGGTGAACAACAGCGTGTCAGTATCGCAAGAGCTATAGCTAAAAACCCTAAGCTTCTATTATGTGATGAGCCTACTGGTGCTTTGGATTATAATACAGGAAAACAAATACTTAAGCTATTAGAGCGTGAAAGTAAAGAAAATAATATGACAGTATTAATTATTACTCATAATAGTGCTATAGCACCTATGGCTAATAAGGTTATTAAATTTAAAAATGGATGTGTAGAGGATATAATTATTAATGAAAATCCTAAAACTATAGATGAGATAGAGTGGTGATAATTTGAAAAATAGAATTATTACTTCAAGTTTAAGACAAATAAAAAACTCAAAAACTCGATTTATAGCCTTATTAATCTTAAGCTTATTAGGAGTTTTCGCTTTTGTAGGATTACAATCTACAGCCCCCGATATGATTTATTCATTAGATTCTTTATATGATGAATATAATGTTTATGATATTAAGCTTCAATCAGCATTAGGCTTAACAAATAAAGATTTAGATTATTTTAATTCTTTAGATTTAGATTGCCTTGAAGCATCCAAAAGTATTGATGCCTTATATAAAAATGAAAAAAATGAAAGTGTAATTCAAATTATTAGTATTCCCAATAATATTAATAAGATTAAAATAATTGAGGGAAGACTTCCGATAAATCCTAATGAAATAGTAGTAGAAGAAAGTCTATTAAAAAATTATGATATTAATATTGGTGATGAAATAGAAATAAATACTGATAAGCTTATAAATAATAAGGTTATTATTACTGGTACAGTATATTCACCATTATTCATTAATTCCATAAAAACTGGAAATGATAGAGGAAAAACAAATATAGGTAGTGGAAAAATTAATTATTATTCTTATATGATGATTGATTCTTTTAATTTTAATTATTATACAAGCATTTATCTTTCATCAAATAAGGCTAAATCATATGAAACTAGTTCTAATAATTATTTAAATGAAATTGATTTATTAACTAATAAATTAACAAATGATATTGAAACTAGACCAAATGATACAAAAAAGCAAATTGTTGATGAATTATTTGAGGATAAAATAGCAGAAATAAATAGAGAATATGCTAATAAGCTTCAAGAAATAAATGATAAAGAAAAGGAAATTGATGAATTAGTATCTCAATATTCAACAGAAGATAATCCTATCAATAGAGATAATCTAATAGATTATTATAATGTATTAATAAATATTAATCCTGATTTTGCTAGTAAAATAATGCTTATAATAGAAGCTTATAATGAAATTGATGAAGCAAGATTGACATTAGAAAATACAAAAGATAATGCATTAAGTGAAATAGAAGAATTAAAATTAGATATATATAATAACCTTGATAGCTATTATCATATATATGATAGAACAGATCATACTACCTATAATGAATATATTGATGATGCATTAAGTATCTCAAATTTAGCTAAAATATTTCCAGTATTATTCTTTTTAGTTGCAATATTAGTTAGTCTTGTTTCTATGAATAGAATGGTAGAAGAAGATAGAGCTAATTTAGGGACTTTAAAATCCTTAGGATTTAGCAATATTCATATTATTACAAAATATGTAATTTTTAGTATTTCTGCATCAATTGTTGGTGGACTATTAGGAGCTTTATTAGGTTCTTTTGTTATTCCTGCATTAATTTTTAATATATATACAATATTATTTAGTGTCCCAAAATTAATGTTTAAGGCTAATATCATTTCAATTATTATTGGATTTCTAATCACAATTATTTGTATTGTAGGTACTACTATTTATACTGCATATAAAACTTTAAAGGAAAAACCATCAGAATTGTTAAGGCCAAAAGCTCCTAAAGCAGGTAAAAGAATATTACTTGAAAAAATAAAACCAATTTGGTCTAGATTATCATTTTCTAAAAAAATAATATGTAGAAATTTATTTAGATACAAAAAAAGAGCCTTAGTAACAATATTTGGTATTGCAGGCTGTAGTGCCTTAATGCTTGCAGGATTTGGAATTAAGGATTCAATAGTAGATATACCAAAGGTACAATATGAAGATATTTATAAATCTGATGCGATAGCATATTCTTCTAATAAAACTGAAGTTGAATTGGAAGAAACCTTTAATTCTTTAAATCAAATTAATAATCATTATTCAGTAATGCAAATAAATGCTAAAATTGAATCAAAGGAAGGCTATATTTTAGTATTACCTGAAAATGATAATAGAAATGAATATTTAAGCTTAAAGGATAAAAATAATGATGAAGAAATTATTTTAGATAATAATACATGTGCTATTTCTGATAAATTAAGTGAACTATTGAATATTAATATTAATGATAGTATTTCTGTAATAGATAATGATGGTAATGAATTTAATTTAATTGTTTCTCATATTATTAAAAATTATATTAATCATTATATTTATATTAGTAAGGATTGTTATTTAAGATATAATTTAGATTTTAATCCTAATATGACCTTCTTTAATACTATAGAATTAAATGAAGCTGAAAAGCTTGAGTTATCAAAAAAATTATTAGAAACAAATAATGTTTTAAATGTAATATATTCTAATGAGCTTATAGCTACTGCAGAGGATATGCTTGGTTCATTAAATAAGGTAGTATATATTTTAGTAATCCTTTCAATGATATTAAGCTTTGTTGTTTTATATAATTTATCTAATATTAATATGCAGGAAAGAAAAAGAGAAATATCTACTCTTAAGGTATTAGGATTTTATGATAATGAAGTAGATAGTTATATTACCTCAGAAAATATAATATTGACTATTATTGGTATTATTATTGGTTTAGTATTAGGTTATTTTTTAGCAATGATAGTAACTAAAACAGTAGAAATAGATAGGATTAGGTTTATTTATGGAGTAAAGCTATTAAGCTATATATTAACATCTTTATTTTCTATTATATTTACTTTTATTGTAAATTTTATTGCTCATTTTTCTTTAAGAAAAATAGATATGATAGAATCATTAAAAAGTGTAGAATAGTCTTAAATATTAATTAATTTGATATATTTATATTGATTTTAATTTATTTTTTGTTAATATATTTATAGAAGTTTTTTTTAAGAGGTAAGAAGTATGGAAAAGATTAGTGAAAATTTAAAAAATTACAAAAAAACCGAGCTAATAGAAATGCTTGAATTAAGAGGTGTAAAAGGTATTTCTAAGCTAGATAAAGAAGGATTAATTAATAAATTAGTTGAATATACATTAGATGAAAAGAATGCTTGGAATTATATTTTATTCTTAACTGATATTGAATATGATTATTTAGTTAAGCTTTATAAAAATGGTAGCATTTCTTTAAAAAATATTCCTGATTATAATAATGTTAAGGGGTTACTTCAAACTGGATATTGTTATTTAGTTGAGGATAAGCTTTTACTTATTGATGAGGCTAAGGCAACATTAAAGCCATTAGTTACATTAAAGAAACAAGAAATTCATGCTAAAATTCATTGGATCATTGAATGTTTAGATTGTGCTGATGTATTATATGGTAAATATAGTTTAGATAATGTTTTAGCTTTAGTACATCAAAATCCAAATTGTAAGGATATGATTTTAGAAGAATTAGAAAATGTTGTTAAATCATTACCTGAAAATGTTATTGGATTTAGATATAATGAGAAAGATAGATTATTTGTATCTGGATATTATGATAGTGATACATTATCTTCAATTTTAGAGCGTCAAAAGAATAAACCATATATTGTTATAGCTCCACAATTTATTAATACTTTATATTCATATGATGTAATTATTAATGATAAATATTTAGCTTTAGCTAATAAATTAAATGAATTATTAAATAATCAGGATAGAGCTTCTGAAATTACTGTTGAGTTGAATAGAACAGCTTTATTTGGTCAAGATTATAATACTTATTTAAAGAAGGTTATTGAGAGCTTAAGTTCACTATCAGCAGATGAAATTAATGAGGTTATTAAGCTAATGAGTGAATGTTATAACTCAACTCCAACTGTATTAAATCGTGGTGCAGCACCTCAGGATTTATTCAACCAAACCAATAAAATTACTACTAGAAATGTAAATAAGCCAAAAACATTTGTTAATACTAATAAAATTGGTAGAAATGATCCATGTCCATGTGGAAGTGGAAAGAAATATAAGAAGTGTTGTGGATTGAAGTCAAATTAATTAGTCTCTTTATAATTTGAGGTTATTTTTAGGTTTATACAATCAATTAATTTAAAGGTTTAAAAAATGGAATCAATCCATACCATAAATTAGGGATATCTTAGGATATCCTTTTTTTTTATGAAAATTAATCATTTTTATGAAAATAGGTAATAATATAATAAAGAATAATATTGTTAATTGGCTATTTATATCTTGATTAAAATGATATAAAATTAGAGTACTTTGGAGGTGATAGGATGAATAATAGAATATTTATGTGTATTGATTTAAAATCATTTTATGCCTCTTGTGAGTGTGTTACATTATTAAAAGATCCCTTAGATGAGTTTTTAGTTGTTGCTGATATGTCAAGGACTGAAAAGACTATTTGTCTTGCTGTATCTCCTGCATTAAAATCGTTTGGTATACCCGGAAGAGCTAGATTGTTTGAGGTTATTAGTAGAGTTAAAGAAATTAATAAAGAAAGATTATTTAAAATAAGTGATCATAATTTTAAGGGAGAAACTACATCTCTTAAGGAATCGATTCTTCATCCTGAATATGCTATTAATTTTCATGCTGCAACTCCTAGAATGTCACACTATATTAAAACTAGTACAAAAATATATGAAATATATTTAAAATATTTTTCAAAAGATGATATTCATGTATATTCAATAGATGAAATATTTGCAGATATAACAGATTATTTATTTGCATTAAAGTTAAGTCCTTATGAATTAACTAAAAGAATTATTAAAGATATTTTAGCTGAAACTGGGATTACTGCAACAGCAGGTATTGGTACAAATATGTATCTAGCTAAAGTAGCAATGGATATAGTTGCGAAGCATATTAATCCTGATGATGGAATAAGAATAGCATATTTAGATGAAATAGAATATCGTAAAAAATTATGGAATCATACTCCCCTTACTGATTTTTGGAGAGTTGGAGCTGGTATTTCTAAAAGATTAAATATGCTAGGAATAGAAACAATGGGTGATATTGCAAGAGCCTCTTTAGCAAATGATGATTGTTATTTAAATGAACGATTATTATTTAAGGAATTTGGAAAAAATGCTGAGCTAATAATTGATCATGCTTGGGGCTATGAACCAACTCTTATAAGTGATGTTAAAAATTATAAGCCTAAAAATCAATCTATTTCAACTGGTCAGGTCCTTCATTGTGGCTATGATTTTAATAAGGGATTATTAGTAGCTAAGGAAATGCTTGAGGGTTTATGTCTTGAATTAACCTCTAAAAGAATACTTACAAGAAATATTTCATTATATATTGGCTATGATATTGATAATATAGATGATTCCTTTAATGGAGATATTGAATTAGATCATTATGGTAGAAAAGCTCCTAAAGCTAGTCATGGTGGAATTGATTTAGGAGATTATACTTCAAGCTTCAAAGAAATACTTCCTGCTTTTGAAATATTATATTATCGAGTAGTAGACGAAAAATTATTATTAAGAAGAATAAATATTATTGCTTCTGATTTAATAGGTGAAGATGATAAAATTAGAAAAACAGTTCAATTAGATTTATTTACTGATTATCAAGAAGAGGAAAAGAAAAAAGAAGCTCTTAGGAATAAAAGAGCCAAGGATCTAAATAATCAAAGAACTATTAATGATATTAAAACTAAATATGGTAAGAATAGTATTTTAAAAGGAATGAATTTAGAAGAGGGTGCTACTACAATTGAAAGAAATAAACAAATTGGAGGTCATAAGGCATGAAAAATTATGATGATATAATTAATTTAGAAAGACCTGAATCTAAATTTCCTAAAATGGATATAATAGATAGAGCAGCACAATTTGCTCCATTTCAAGCGTTAAATGGTTTTTCTGATGATATTAAAGAAGCTTCAAGGATTGTAGATAAAAAGCTTATTTTAGATGATGATCAAAAGGAATTATTAGATAAAAAGCTTCAGTTTATTTTAAATAATAAAAATAATCTATCTGTGGCAATGACCTATTTTATTAAAGATAAGAAAAAGAAGGGTGGAGCCTATTATAAAATAAAGGCTATTATAACAAAAATAAATATTGTAGAAGGATTTATAACATTAAGTAATAAAGAAAAGATTAAGCTTGATGATATTTACTCAATAGAGATTTAATAAAAAATAACTAACCTAGATTAAAGAATTATAGGTTAGTTTTTTCTTTTTTATCAGCTTTTTTCTTAACTTCAGGTACAGGATCATAGCCCCCTTTAAATAAAGGATTACATTTTAATAATCTTTTAGATACTAAAAAAGAAGCCTTTACAAAATTAAATTTTTGATAACATTCCTTCGCATAATTGCTACAGGTTGGAATGAATCTACATTTAGGCTCAGTATTAGGTGATATTTCTTTTTGATACCAATCAATCATTTTTATAGGAAGCTTATTCATAATTATTACCTCTAGTAGTATTATAATAAAATATTTATAAATTGTCATTAAATATTATTTTTGTATTGTAGAAAAATATTTATATTTGTAATATAATATTTATAAAGTTTTTAGGAGGTATTTATGAAAAGAATATTATCTTTATGTTCAATTTTAGGAATTTTTTTACTTTTTAGCTGTAGTAATCCTTCAAATACTACAAATAATGAGTATGAAAATATAGATATTAGTTATCCTAAGCTAAGTGATAAAACAAAGGAAATAATACTTAAATATCAAAATAATCCTACAAAGGATAATTATAATTTATTAATTACAGAGGTTTATAATGATTATGATTTAGAGTTTGAAAGACAAAAGTCTATTTTATTAGAATTAACTGATAAGGAAGAGATTGCTAAATTAAATTATTATATTGAGGAAATGCAATTTGCAAGAGATGAAATAGTAGATGAATTAATGGATATTTATACTGATCCTAATCTAAATTTAGAAACATTTAGAGTAGAAGAGGATTATTTAAAAATAGATGGTATTATGGGTACTTATATTTCTAATACAACTGTATCTAATAGTGAATATAAGTTATTTGTAGAAAAGCATGATTATGAGGCTCCATTATATTGGAATAATGGAAGCTATCCATTTGATTTGGGTAATTGTCCTGTTGTAGGTATATCATATGAGGATGCGGTAGAATATTGTGAATGGTATACAGAATATTATAGAGAAAAAAATTTCTTCTTGACAGAGGATGCAGTATTTAGGCTTCCTACAGAACAAGAATGGGAAAAGGCTGCAGGTGAAATGCCAGAAGGAGCTATCATTAATTGTGGAAACATTAATTCAGGTGTAACATCTATATATAGCTATTCTGATTGCCGCTCTAAGGCTGGTGCGATTGGTATGTGGGGTAATGTTTGGGAATGGACCTCATCTATAAGAAAAACTTATGAAGATTATAATATGATGGCTGTAAAGGGAGGTGCCTTTAATTCTAGTCTTGAAAGCTCGAAGACAACAAATAGAACAGAAAGTAAGGCTAGTAATTCATATTATAATAATGTTGGCTTTAGAATGATTAAGGTAGTTAGTTAGTATTAGGAGATAGTTATGCTTAGAAGGAAGTTATATGATTATGATTTCATGGGTGGAATCGTTGCGGTATATTTAGGGAATTCTAGTAATGTAGAAGAAGCATTAATTAAATATTTTGATAGTAAAGAATCTAGAGGCATATGGGGATTTTATGGGAATGATTTATCTGAATTAAAAAAGAAAATAGATTCCCCATTAGCTGATTTAATTTATTATATTCGTAGTGGTAGTACTAAAAAAGAATTATTAGATAAAATATCTAATTTATCTAATGAAGAAATATTAGCATTTAATTATTTCTATGACTCTAATTCTTTTATGTATTCTTTAAAAAAATCAGGGTTTAATCCAATAACAGGTTTAATTTCAGGAGCCTATTATGGAATTGAACAGGTTTTAGTTTCTAAGGTAATGGTAAATATCAGTAAAGAAAATAGAATTAGAGTTGGTGATTTTAAAGAGATATGTCTTAATAGTTATAAAGTGAATGAGGCATTGAATTATTATCCTTTAGATAAGAAACCTGATGGCTATACTATTCATTTATTGGACATTAATGATGAATTTATGACATCTAATTTAGAAGAGAAGCCTTATTTGGGTCAATTAATTACCTTTGGTAAAATTATTAATGCTTATATTTATGATAAAGAATTGTCACTGGAAGCATTAGATAAAATAGGTGTTAGATTAAAATGTTTAATTAAAAATTTAAATATTAAAGAAATTAATATTATTAATCAATTTTATTATAAGGAAATTGATTTTATGGTAAAAAAATATTTAAATGATGTTATCATTAATTGTTATATTCCTTTATCTAATATGGAAAGAAAGGCTTGTAAATTAATGTATCAATATCATTTAAATCAAATTGATAAATCAGGAGCTCCTTATTATATGCATCCTTTTTTTGTAGGAATTCATTGTAACAACACTAAATCAAGAATAGTAGGTTTTTTACATGACACCTTAGAGGATACTACTATTACTCTTGATGAAATAAAACAATTTGGTGATGAAATTACTGAAGCTTTATTATTACTTACTCATAATGATGATACTCCATATTTAGATTATGTAAAAAAAGCAGCTACTAATAAAATAGCTAAAGAGGTTAAGCTTGCTGATTTATTACATAATACTAATTTAGGTAGGCAACTTCATCCAAATGATAATATTTTTGAAAGATTAGTAAGAAAATATGATCAAGCTATAAATTATTTAAAGAATAAATAAATTAATATTGAATGATTAATTATTTTGTAGTATAATTCGCGCTTGTTAGAGGGTGATTAGATGAATAGTACAGTTGATATGACTAAAGGTAATATTTATAAGATTTTATTATTTTTTGCATTACCTTTATTATTAGGAAATGTCTTTCAATTATTATATAGTCTTGTAGATACTATAATTGCTTCACACTATATTGATTCAATTGCGATTGGAGCTATAGGTGCTACTTCATCTGTTAATTATCTAATAATCAGCTTTTCAAGTGGAATGGGTGCTGGTGCTTCTATAATAATTTCTAGATTTTTTGGCGAAAAAAAATATGATGATATTAAAAGAAGTATTGCAGGAGTAATAATCATTAATATTATTCTTGCTGGAATTTTAACTTTATTTATTGTACTTTTTAGTGATGTAATTTTACATGCGTTAAAGGTTCCTGATGATATTTTTGAAGGTTCTAAAAGCTATTTTACTATTTCAGTTTTAGGATTAATTGCTACAATGATGTATAATACTCTTAGTGGAGTATTAAGAGCCTTAGGAAATAGCTCTGTTGCGATAATGGTATTAATATTCGCTTGTGTATTAAATGTAGGTGGCGATTTTTTATTTGTTGGTGCTTTTAATCTTGGAGTTGGAGGTACTGCTCTTGCTACAATAGTATCTCAAATATTATCAGTAATTGTTTTATTATTTTATATTTATTTTAGATATCCTTTATTAAGGCTAAAAAAAGAAGATTTTAAATTTAATAAATATATTTATTCTCAAATACTTTCAACTGGACTTTCAATGGGATTGATGAATAGTGTATACGCAATTGGTGGTATTGTAATGAGTAGTGCTGTTAATAATCTTGGCAGTGAAATAGTTACAGCTAGAACTACTGGTAGAAAAATAGTTGAGGTATTATTCCTTCCGGGTGGTTCTTTAGCATCTGCTGCTTCAGTATTTGTTGCTCAGAATTATGGTGCTAAAAATATGAAAAGAGCTAATGAAGGAATTGTTAAATCAATTCAATTATTATTTGTATGGGCAGTATTAGTATTATTTATGTATATATTAGAAGAACCATTATGTAGAATAATATCAAATACTGATGATGAATTTATTATTCATAATGCAGTAATGTATATTAAAATTACTCTTCCATTTTATTTTCCATTAGGAATATTAATAATTTTAAGAAATTGCTTCCAAAGCTTAGGAAGAAAAATAATTCCCTTTATTTCTAGTAGTATTGAATTAATATTTAAAATTGTATCTGGTTTAGTTTGGATACCTAATTTAGGTTTTATTGGTGAATGTATAACAGAACCAATCAGCTGGATAGTATGCTTTGTCTTCTGTAGTATAACTTATATCATTTATTATAAATTAAAGATATTTGATAAGGCTAGATTGAAACTTGATAAGAATAATGATTAATGATACTTAGGTATCATTTTTTCTACATTTATTTTATTCAATAGTATTTATATTATAATTGGTGAAATTATGAATAAAATAAAGAAAGGCATATTAGGTTTATTAATTGGAATTGGTATAATTATACCTGGTGTAAGTGGGGCAGCTATTTTAATAATGTTTGGTTATTATGATAAAATAATTAATGCTATATCTAATATAAATAAAGAATTTAAGAAAAGTATTGTTTTCTTATTTCCATTTTTTATTTATATTATAATTGGAATAATTCTTGGATTTTTTGTAATAAAAAAGCTATTAGTTATTATTCCCTTTTCTATTTCATTATTATTTTCTGGTTTATTACTTGGAAGTATTCTATCAATAAAAAATGATAAGATAATATTTGATTTTAAAAATAACTTATTATTGACATTAGGATTTATTATTCCTTCATTTTTAGGATTAATATTTTTAAATACTAATATCAAAATAGATATTTATTCTTATAGTATTATTAATCTAATAATATATTGTATAATAGGTATAGCAATTAGTATAACTCAATTTATACCTGGCACCTCAGCTACAGCATTATTAATGTCAATAGGGATATTTAATGAATTATTAGAAACAATTAGCATTAATTATTGGAAAAATAATTGTGAAATATTTATTACTTATTTAGCTATATTGTTGGGTTTTATATTTGGAGTAATTGTTATTTCTAAAGTGTTAAATAAAATAATTAATAAATATCAAAATAGAATAAATTATTTATTTATGGGCTTAACATTTTCATCAATATTTTCTATAATATTTAATAAAGAAAATCTATTAATTTATCAATCTTGGAAGAATAATATGAATTATTTTGATTTAGTATTAGGAGTAATTCTATTTATTTTTGGATTATTTATAAGTATTTTAATATATTTTATTAATAAAAGACATAATAAAATTGTAAAGGAGTAATATATGTGTACTGCAATAAATTATAAAACTAAAGATATGTATTTTGGAAGAACCTTAGATTATGAATTTTCTTATGGTGAAAAAATAACTATTGTTCCTAGAAACTATAATTTTAATTTTAAATATCAAGGAAATAATAGCAATCATTATGCAATAATTGGTATGGCTCATGTTGATAATAATTATCCATTATTTTATGAAGCATCAAATGAAGTGGGATTGGGAATTGCAGGATTAAATTTTGTTGGCAATGCTAAATATAATGAATATAAAGAGGGAAGTATTAATATTCCTCAATATGAATTTATTTCTTATATTTTATCTAATTATAAGAATATAGAAGAAGTGAAAGAGGCATTGAAAAATATTAATATTACCAATGATCAATATTCTAAATTCCCTGTTGCATATCTTCATTGGATAATATCTGATACTAATTCATCAATTACAGTAGAATCTATAGAAAAGGGTTTAATGGTATATGATAATCCTGTTGGAGTTTTAGCTAATAATCCTAATTTTCCAATTCAATTATTTAATTTAAATAATTATAGAAATTTATCTACAAAGGATCCTATAAATAGTTTTAATAATCAAATAGAATTAAATAGATATAGTAGAGGAATGGGTGGAATTGGACTTCCAGGTGATTTGTCATCAATGTCTAGATTTGTAAGAGCTGCTTTTTCTAAACTGAATTCAAAATCCAATGAAGATGAAATATCAAGTGTAAATCAATTTTTCCATATATTAAATAATGTTTCTCAAATAAGAGGCTTATGTGAAGTTAATGATAGTTATGAAATAACAATTTATACCTCATGTATTAATCTAAATAAAGGAATATATTATTATACGACATATAATAATCATCAAATAAATAAAATAGATATCAATAAAGTAGATTTAGATAAAAATAATCTATATATTTATGATTTTTTGGATAAAGAAACAATAAATTCTCAAAATTAAAAAGAAGAGGGTTATTTTCCCTCTTCTTCATTTTTTTTCTTCTTACTATTTTCAATAGTACTATAAGCTCTTACAAGATACAATATTCTTTTAGTAATATTGATATACGCATTAGCAGTTAATGCAAATTCTAATCCTAAATGAATTAATCCTTCAGTATCATTTTCTTCTATATTATTCAAGTTTTTAAAGGCTTCTTCAACTGCAATACTAATTTTTTCATTATTTAGCTTATTAAATGCATTAAAGATTTGAGCCTTTTCAACCTCATTATTATATGAGGAATCTAATATTTCTTTTACTTCAGCTATAGATAAAACTTGTTTTAAAGTGCAAATTTGTTCGATAGCCGCAATATGATTCTTATTATATTTTTTCTTGATTGGAGAATTTAGTACTTCACCCTTAACATAATTATTAATCATAGATGAAGTGATTTGCTTATCTAGAGTAGAAGTTTTAAAAATGTCTAATTCTCTTTCTAAATAATTAATTACCTGCTCCATATATAATTCTAAATCTGGAAGGTTTTCATAATCCTTAAAGCTAAAATTATTAAGCTCATTTAACCATTTTTCTAAAGATTGATTGATATTGTCCATAAACTCACCTCGTGTTTATAAATATGATAACATAATGTGAAATAAAAAACAATAAAATTTTAAAAGTTTGTTGACAAAGTGATAAACTTGATGTAAACTAGTGTTGTAAACTAGATGATAAAATATAAACAGCGGAGGTACTAGATATGAAAAATAGAATTTGTTTGATTGGCGGTAATGAGTTAAATGCTTATTATTATGAAAATGGAGAATATATTGTTAGAAAAGATCATTTCACTTCAAATTTAATAAAAAAATATGATGTAGATAATTTTTCATATTCTAAATTATCCTTTAATCATATTATTAATGAATTAAATATAAGATTAAATAAAATTAAATATAACCAATGTATAATATCTATTGATTTATTGTATAATAATTGGAATGAAAAAGATATTGAAGCTTTATTTAATTATTTAAAAGATAAATCTATTCCTATTTCAATAATATCTCTTGATAAATTACTTAATGATTATGCAAAAGAATTAGCAAATAAATATTCATTTAAAGTTATTTTAAAGGAAGAGATAAAACTAAAAAAGAAAAAAGGCTTTAGTGGTAAAAAGCTTAATAGGATTTTGAATGAATTCTAGAATGAATTTGCTTATATAAATAATATATGCTAGAATATATTTATATGTAATTAGGATTTTCTAATTTAATAGATAATTTCTATTGGAGATGTAGTTTTTATGGAAAAGAGTAAAGAAAGATTAAATATTCTTAAGAAAATTGAAGAATATGAAAGAAGTGGTAGATTTGATGAGGATGTTGAGGATGATCCACCATCAAGACAAATAGAACCAGATGAAGTTGATTATCTTCAAAAAAAGCTTATTACAAGAATAAAAAGTAAATATGCATTTCATCAAGCAAGAAAGTATTTAAATAAAATACTAAAAAATAAAGAAATGATTGTTGATGATATCATTGGCTGTGAGAATATAGGGAATTTAAAAACAGGAGCGATTATTACATGCAATCATTTTAATGCCTTTGATAGCTTTGCTATTCAAATGGCATATGAAAAAAGTGTTAAGAGTAAAAAGATAAAATTCTTTAGAGTTATTAGAGAAGGGAATTATACTAGTTTTCCTGGATTTTTTGGATTTTTAATGAGAAATTGTAATACCTTACCCCTTTCTAGTAATAAAAAAACTATGCAGCAATTTATGAGAAGTGTTTCTAAGCTTTTAAATGATGGCCATTTAGTTTTAGTTTATCCAGAACAATCAATGTGGTGGAATTATCGAAAGCCTAAACCACTAAAAAAAGGAGCCTTTCAATTTGCTGTTAAGGCAAATGTTCCTGTAGTACCATGTTTTATTACTATGAAGGATAGCGATATTATTGGTAGTGATGGTTTTAATATTCAAAGATATACTATTCATATTTCTAAACCAATTATGCCTGATAGTGAAAAAAATCAAAATGAAAATATTGAAGCTATGATGAATGAAAACTATCGTGTTTGGAAAGAAATATATGAAGAAGTATATCAAACAAAGTTAGAATATTTAACTGAAGTTAAGAATGCCTAATTAGGCATTTTTTTCTTGCTTTAGATAAGTATAGATAGTAGAATAATATAGTGAGGTGTTTAAAATGTTAAATAAAGAGGTATTTATTAAGCATAGAAAAAATGTATTTAGTATGATGCTTGATAATTCAGTTTTAATTCAATTTTCTAGAAAAAAAGAAGAAAGCGATGTTAATTCTAAATTAGATATTAATCGAAATTATTATTATTTATCTGGTAATTTAGAATTTGAAAATATAATAATTATTACCAAAAATAATAATAGATATAATGAAATGATTTTTATTAATCCATATGATGAATACAAGGCTAAATGGGTAGGAGCTCCTTTATCAAAGGAAGAAATTATTAAATCAACTGGAATTAATAATGTATATTATTTAGATAGTTTTAATAATGTATTAAATAATATTTTATCTCAATATAAAAATATATATTTAGAGCTACCACAAACAGAACTTGATTTACCACTAACATTAGATGAAATATTTGCGAATAAAATTAAAAATAAATATCCTTGGATTAATATTATTAATTCTATTGAATTATTATCATTATCAAGAATGAAAAAAGAACCAGAAGAAATAGAAATTATGAAAAAGGCTATTGATATTACATCAAAGGGATTAGAAAATGTATTATGTCATATTGGTCCAAAGATGGAATATCAATTAGAGAGCTATTTTGATCAAGCAATAAAATATAATGGAGCAACAGGCTATGCCTTTAATACTATTGCTGCAAGAGGAGATAATGCTTGCTGCTTACATTACTGTGAAAATAATTCAATGGCAAATGAGGGAGATTTAATATTATTTGACTTGGGTGCTTCAGTAAATATGTATTGTGCTGATATTTCAAGAACATATCCTATTAATGGTAAATTTAGTCCTAGACAAAAAGAATTATATGATATAGTATTAGGTGCTCAAAATGAAGTATTTAAGGCTTGTAAAGTAGGTGTTACTACTAAAGACTTAAATCAAGTGGTAATTAAATACTATCAAAAGGAATTAAAAAGAATTGGATTAATAAAGAATGATGATGAGGTTTCGAAATATTATTATCACGGTGTATCACATCATATAGGTTTAAATTGTCATGATTTAGCAAAATATGGTGTTGGACTAGAAGAGGGTAATATTATTTCTAATGAGCCTGGTCTTTATATTCAAGAAGAGGGCATAGGTATTCGTATTGAGGATGATATGCTTGTTACAAAGGATGGAGCTATTTGGTTGAGTCCTCAAATATTAAAAACTACAGAAGAAATAGAAGCATTTATTGAAAAAAATAGAAAAGATAAATAATTTTTTAATAAATTGTGTCAAAAAAATGTAATTTTATGAAGTTTATTTATATTATTAATGAAATAATTTAGAATAATTCTTGAAAAGGTTTTCACAATTTGTTATAATAATGTTAATCTATGAGTGATATATTTATAATTAGAATATATTGGTTATTTTACTAAAATATTGATATTAGTTCATTTTAAATTTTAGGGATTAAACTAATATTATTTTTAGTATTAATTAATGAAGTAAAGGAGAAATACGATGAAAAAAATAGTTTGTGATTTATGTGGAGAATCAGATTTCGTCAAGGTTAATGGCTTCTTCGAATGCCAGGTATGTGGTGCGAAATATACTATTGAAGAAGCAAGAAGTATGTTCGTTGAAGTTGATGATCCAAAAGAAAAGACATCAGCACAAGTTGAAGAAGATACATTTGAAGAGGATCCAGTGTTAAAACCAAAACCAGCACCTACTATCGTTAAGAAGGTTGTTGTTCAAACTAAACCTCAAGGTACTGATGCTAAAAAAATCGTTTCAGGTATAAAGAAAACTCAAGTTACTAAAGAAGAAGAGGCACAAAAGAAGAGCACTCAAAATGTAGTTGTTAAGAAGGTTGTAGCTGTTAGACCTGTTAATGTTCAACCTGCTCCACAGCCAAAGAAGGCTCCTGTTGCTAGACCTGTTCAAGAAAGAAGCTTCCAAAATGAAAAATCTCAAATGATTGAGAATCTATTTATTTTAGGTCAAAATGCTTTTGATTCTGAAAATTATACAGATGCAGAAAATTATGCAAATCGTATTATTGAAATTGATGCAACTAACTCAGATGCATGGTTGATGAAGGGTAATTGTGCTGGTAAGAATAATTCTAATGGTAATTTCCGTTTAGTTGAAGCAGTTAATTGCTGGAATTCTTGTTTACTTAATGCCTCAAAAGAGGAATTTGAGGATTATCAATTTACTGTACGTACAAACTGTATCGATATAGCTGTTGCTTATGTATTAAAGAGTATTGGTGATTTTAAAAATAATCCAGGTGAAGAAAGTCTAAGTAAGATTAAAAATACTATAGATTATGTAGAGCCTATGATGCGTAAGGCTAATCAAACCTTTGGTGTTGATATTAATGTTTATGAGGATAAGCTTGCTTCTAACATTAATGCATTTGTTAGTGCCGTGTCAAAGCAATCACTTCAAACCTTTGGAAAAAAGGCTGAGACTCAAACTGATGAAGCATATCAAAAATTTGTTCAAGTACAGGATGCTTGTATCTTAGCTTGGGATTATTTAATGGATTTAGCTAAAAAGCATGGTACTGTATCATCAATTCTATCTAACTTAGTAAAAATGCAAGAAGCAATTATTCGTAATTGTGGTCATAAGGTAGTTGGTACTAAGGTTAAAGAAAGTGTTAAGTGTTCATTAAGTGAACGTAACCAACGTCTTGAAAAGATTAAAAAGGCTAAGAAGAAGCTTGAAGATAAATTCGTTGATATTCGTAAGCGTGACCGTGTTGAACAAAAATTCAAGAATGCTAAATATTGGGAAGAACATCAAGAAGAGAAAGAAGAGCTTCTTAGAGAACGTCAAAAGCTTGAACATGAAGTATTCGAGCTTGAAAATGCTAAGCTTAAGATGCCTGAGCTTGCTGAAATCAAGAAACTTGAGGAAGAGGCATTACGTCTTCAAATTCTTAAGGATAATCCAACATATTCTACAAAAGAGCGTAACGCATTTATGGATCAGCTTAATAAAACTAGAAAACAAGTTGTTACTAAGAAGCGTGAGCTTGCTAGCCGTCTAAACCCAATCGAGGATAAGATTGAGAAGATGAAGAAGAGAATGGTTAACATTGATCTTGAATTAAATATGAATAGATAATTTATAGGGACTGTTATACAGTCCCTTATTCAATTATTTGACTTTACTGTTTTAGAGTGATAATATTGTGATGGAAGGTGATACTGTGAAGGTGGCAATAATTGGTGCTGGAGCTTCAGGCTTAATGCTTTCAAGAATATTAACTGAAATGAATATTTCTTATACTTTATTTGAAAGAAAAAAAGCAGGAAGAAAGCTACTCGCAAGTGGAAATGGCAGATGTAATATTTCAAATATAAATATTGATTCTAATTCTTATTTGAATAATAGCTTTGCTTATAATCTAGTTAAAAATAATCAAAAAGAATTATTTGATTTATTTAAAAAATTAAATATATATACCTACTCCGATAACGAAGGTAGATTATATCCTATTTCAGAATCTAGTCAATCAGTATATAATATTCTAACTGAAAAAATTAATAATATAGAATATATTACTATAAATGAAATAAATAAAATAAATAATAAATATTATCTAAATAAAATATATGGTCCTTTTGATTATGTAGCCATCACAATAGGCTCAAATGCTTCAATTAATGAAGAATATAGCTATAATTTATTAGATAATATCGGTGTAAATTATAATGAATTTAGACCTTCTTTAGTTGGATTTAAATTAAAAGAAAAAACTAAAGAAATATCAGGAGTAAGACAAAAATGTCTTATTAAGCTATTAGATAATAATAAAATTATCTACTCTGAAAAGGGAGAAATAATATTTAAAAATGATGGTATATCAGGAATATGTATAATGAATGCATCAGCATTTTATAATCATTACCCTAATAAAAAGAATATATTATTATCAATAGATTTTTTAAATGGTATCAAATATAATTCATTATCATCAGTATTAAAGCCTGATTTATTAAACTATATTAATAAATATAATTTAGATCCAACTAATTTAATATTTAATATTATAGATACTTATGATATCAAAAATGCTCAGGTTGGCTATGGTGGAATTAGTTTAAATGAAGTAAATAATGATCTATCCTTTAAAAAAGATAATAATATTTATTTTGGTGGAGAGGTATTAGATTGTGATGGTGTCTGTGGTGGCTATAATCTAATGCTAGCTTTTTGTTCTGCAATAGTTATTTCAAGGAGTATATATGAAATATCAAATAAATAATTTTAAAGTTAATCCTAAGGATTTAAATAATTTAGAAAATATAATAAAAGCTAAATTAAAAATAAATAATTTTAAATATAAAATATTATCTAAATCCATTGATGCAAGAGATAAAAATAATGTTTTTGTCATTTTTAAACTTCTAATTGATACTCCTTCATATATTAAATATAAGGACATGTCTATATATGAGGAAAAAGAAATAAAAATTGATTATCCAAAATGGAATGATATTAGTCCTGTAATAGTAGGCTTTGGTCCTGCAGGAATGTTTGCAGCATTATATTTAGCAAGATGTGGGGCAAAGCCTATTATAATTGAAAGAGGAAAGAAAATAGAAGATAGAAAAAAAGATGTATTATTATTTTTAAATGAAAAGAAGCTTAATGAAAACTCTAATGTTCAATATGGTGAGGGTGGCGCAGGAGCTTTTTCTGATGGAAAGCTTACTACTAATTTAAGAAATCCTTTAATAAATTTCATATTGGAAGAATTTTATAAGCATGGAGCTAAAGAAGATATTTTATATGATGCAAAGCCTCATATTGGTACTGATTACTTGGAAATTATAGTAAGAAATATTAGATTAGAAATAGAAAAGCTTGGAGGAAAATTTTATTTCAGTACAAGATTCATTGATGCGAAAAGAATTGATAATCAATTATTTGCAGTTATAGAAAATGATAATAAAATAGAAATAAAAACTAACCATATTTTATTAGGAATTGGACATAGTGCTAAGGATACTATAAGACATTTATATAATAATATGAATGTTAATATGGAACAAAAGGCCTTTTCTATGGGTGTTAGAATAGAACATTTAAAGGATAAAATAAATGAAGCTCAATATGGAAAATATAAAGACTATTTACCAGCAGCATATTATAATCTATCAGCCCATGATGAAAATAATAGAGGAGTATATACCTTCTGTATGTGTCCTGGTGGTTATGTTTTAGCATCCACATCAGATAAAGATACTATAGTAGTTAATGGAATGAGCAATAATGATAGAGGTAATATTAATTCTAATTCTGCCTTATTAGTTGATGTAAGAACCAGTGATTATGATAAAGGTAATGTACTTGATGGAATTGATTATCAAGAAAAATATGAAAAATTAGCCTTTAATGCTTCAAAGGATTATAGAGCTCCATCTAATTTAGTAAAAGAATTTTTAAACAATGAAATAGCAATAAAAGAAAGAAGCATAAAATCATCATATCCTCATGGACTTAATATGTGTGATTTATATACAGTGCTTCCAGATTATGTTGTTGAAGGATTGAAATTTGGTATTAGAAGCTTTGCGAAAAAAATACAAGGCTTTGATGATCCAGATGCAATATTAGTGGGAATAGAATCTAGAAGCTCATCTCCAGTAAGAATATTAAGAGATGAAAATATGGAATCAAGCTTTAAAGGAATCTATCCTATGGGAGAAGGAGCAGGCTATGCAGGTGGTATTACCTCAGCAGCATTAGATGGACTTAAGGTAGCGATGAAAATATCTAAATAAAAAAATTTCATTTTCTTTTATACATTATTAAATATTAGTTTTATAATCTAGGTATCAATAATTAAAATATTTTAGAAAGAAGTGAATTTTATGAATAAAGGACTTAAATCCTATGCCAAACAGCTTAAAGGTCAAGTTGGTAAAATCAAATATAATATTAATTTAAATTTTAATGATTCAAATGTAATATTAGAAATACCTCTATTTAATACATTAGGTATAAACCCATTATCATTATCATTAATCTATAATCATCAATCTAGAACTACTATTAATGAATTTGGTGCTGGTATAAAAACAAATTATGATTATAAGTATATAAAATCTCTTAAAAAAATAATAAATCCAGATTTTACAGAGGATATATATACTGGATATCAACAAGCAGATCAAATATTATACCCAAATAAATATATTTATAGAAATAAAGATACTAATTTTGATTTATATACATCAGTTAGAAGTGATGTAAATACTAATAATTTTTTATATGATCCATATAAAAATAAATATAATTTTGATAATAATACTAACAATTATATAACTAAAATAGAATATATAAATGGTTTTGTAACTGATTATAAAGCTAATAATATATTATTAAATAATAATCAAGGAACTATAATAACTAAAGAAGAATTAGTATCTGGTTCTACTAAAAAAATAATATTATATGAATTAGAAAATAATATAGAAATATCAAGAGTAACCCTATATTATAATAATTCAACTAATAAATTATATAATATTACATTTAAAGAAGATTATATTGATGAATATTATTTAACAATAAACAATAATAATATTAAAATATATAGTGAAAGAGATAAATATGCTATATTAATTAATTTAATAGAAATAGATGATAATAATAAGAAAATAGAAATATATGAGGAATATTATGATTATTTCTTACAGGATGATGATTCATATGATGTTGAATTAGATGGACAATATTTATTATATACAATTAATTTAAATCTAAATAAAACAGAAATAATAGATAAAAATAATAATAAAAGCTATATAAAATTTGATGATAGAGATTTACCAATATTAGAATATACAGATAAAAATGTATATATAAAGACAAGCTATGATAATGATAAAAAACTAATATATCAAGGTAATAGTGTTAATTTACATGAGACAGTAGTATTAGGAGATAATAGCTTCACACATGTAGAGGCAATAAATGTAAATTATCAAAATACTACAATTTCTAATGATATATATACATTAGGTTTTAATCATAATATTAGTGTTAGCTATAATGATAATCAAATATCAAAAATGGGCTTTATTAAAGAAGCTAATGGCTTAAAGGATGATATTATTACAATAATAACAATCCTTAAGCTAATAGCTAAAACAGAAAACTCCTCAGCTAAAATAAATATCTATTTATATAAGGATAATATAGATGTAATAAAAAAAGAATTTGATATATTAAATAATCAAATAATAAATGAAAAAGAATTAGTAATAGTAGGCTTTAAAGCTCCATCACCATATGATGAAATAAAAGTAGAAATAGAAAGCTATTTAATTAACTATGAAATATCAGATATCATATTAACTGATATGCTATATGGTACATATTATTCTTATTCATCAGATAAGAGAAATATAATAAAAATAGATAATGGAATTAATGATATATTATTAGGATATAGTAATAATATCATAGAATCAGAACTATCAACCTCAGGTAGTGAGACTATATATAAATATGATTCTAAGAATAATCCCATTATTAAAATGAATAGCTATGGAAATTATATAAAATATAATTATGATGAAAATACAAATCAAATATTATCAATTAATCCAAGCTATTCTAGTAATACTATATATGAATATGATTCAGTCAATAATGTAACAAAGATAAAAGAATATAAAAATATAAATGAATATGATGAGACTAATAATACCTATGATAAATATCATAGAATAATTACTACATCTAAAAATAATCATAATTTTAATTATACCTATCAAAATGGAAGAATAGCTACTATTTCTGAGAATGGAAAAAATATAAATATTAATTATGATGATAAAGGCTTAATTAAAGAAATAATAACCAATAATCTTACATTTTATTTCATTTATACAAGAAAGAATATCTTATCATATTTATCAATAAATAATAGAATGTTATTTGATAGATTTTATGATGATAATGATAATCTAATTAAGATTAAATATAGTAATGAAAATATTACTGATTTCATTTATAATAATAATCTACTTACAGATATTAAATATAATAATTCAAATAGATTTAATATAGAATATGATAATTATTCAAGAATAACTAAAATCAATAATGAATTATTAAATATAGCTACTAATTATTATTATGATAATTATAATAGAATAAAAGAAATAATAGATAATAATAATCAAATTAAATATTTTTATAATGAAGAGAATAATTATATAAATAAAAATATTAATATAAGAAATTATAATATTAATTATTCATATAATAATTATACAAATAGAAAATTATCATTATTTTCAAGATTAAGATATTTATTTAATAATAGAGGCTATGTAGGAACCTTCTTTTTATCAGATACCTATTTAAGAGGAAAAAATAATGAAGAATATCTAATATATCCATCATCATTAAATTTAAATAATATAAGATATATAGAAGGAATACCTCAATATAGTTTATTACTAAATCCTAATTTCTATATATCGACAAATAATACTACATCAGGCTCAATAGGCTTTTGGTATCAACAACCAGATTTTGATGAACATCTTATTAGCTCAAGAAGATATATTCTATTATCAAAAGAAAATAAAGATAATAATAATATTAGAATATATCTTAAAATAGAAGGCTATAAATTGAAATTATGCTTAAAAGTAAATAGTAATTTTTATGATTATGAAATGAGTGAAAGAGACTATACTAGCAATTGGCATTTTATTTCAATGAGCTATAGTATTAATTCAAATACATTAGCTGCATCAATTCAATTAGATAATTATATAAAAGATCAAACATTTAATTTACCTTATGAAATATCATTTACAGAAGAATGTTATCATATAGGAAAAATATATTCTGATGGAAATACTTATCTAAATTTAACAGGAAATATTACAGGAATAATAGAATCAATTGATACAAGATTAGATAATAATATATTATTAGAATATTATAATAAAACAAAGGATTGTTTTAATACTACAACAAATAATTCATCAATAGATTATCAGGTTAGTTCAATATCATTAGGAGTAGAGGATTATGATTTGATACCATTAGAGGGTTCAATTAATTCAATAAATGGATTAAAGCCTACTAATTACGAACATAAAGAAAAAATATATGATAAACCAAGCTTCTATGACTATAATGTAAATAAATATAGTTATGAAGCATTTGGAAATAGTTTAATTTATGAATTAGGAAATAAAGAAATAATAACATTAGGAATGATTATTAATTTTAATAAATTAAATGAAAGACAAACAATACTAGAATTAATTAATACTAGTAATATTACTTATGATATTGAATTATATGTTGATAGTGATAATTATATTAAAATTTTATATGATGATGTAGTAATAAATACAAATTTATTAATAGTATCATTAAATAATAATCATATTTGTTTTAATTTAAATAAATATACTAATAAAATAGAAATTAATTTAAGTATTAATACTAATACATATTCTAAAACAATAAATATTCCTCAAATATCATGGAATATAAGAGTTATATTATTTGATAATTTTAATAATGAATATCCATTATTAGGAAATATAGAAAAGGTATTATATAGTAATACTAAAAATAATTTAGATACACTATATAATTATTTATTTACAATAACTAAAACAAATGAAATTGATGATTTAGGTTATTTATATAAGAGTACTATTTATGAAGAACAAAGAAGTATTATTAGTAATAATTATGAATATACTAATCAATTAATAACTAAAGAAGTAATACATATTAATCAAGATTATAATAGATATTATAGCTATAGTAATAATAGAGTAACTACTATTACTGATTCTACCTTTGGGAATAAGAGCTATAGCTATGATTCATTAGGTAGATTAATAAATGATAATGGCACTATTATTACTTATGATAATTTAGGTAATATAACAAATTATGGTAATAAAAGCTATAGCTATAATGGATATTTATTAACCTCTATAAATGGAGAAAATATTAGTTATTATAATAATTCATATTTAATAAAAAAATATGAAGATATGGAATTTAAATATGAAGGAAAAAGGTTAGTAGAGATTAAAGAAGACAATGATGAAGAAATAACATATTATAAATATTATTATAATCTAGATGGATTAAGAATAAAAAAAGAAGTTATTACTGAATATAGTGATTATAGAGATAGTGAAGTTGAGGTAACACAATATTATTATGAAGATAGTAAGCTTATATGTGAATATCGAAATGATTCATTAAGAATAGATTATTTATATGATATTAATGATAATTTATTTGGATTCATATTAAATGATAATAGATATTATTATATAAGAGATTGTATGCAAAATATCTTAGGAATTATTGATAATAATGGTAATATTATAGCAAAATATAACTACAATGGCTTTGGAAGGATAATTAGTATTACAGGTAGTAATACTGCAATAGGTAGTCTTAATCCATTTAGATACAAAGGATACTATTATGATAATGATACTTATATGTATTATTGTAAGAGTAGATACTATAATCCTCTATGGTGTAGATGGTTAACACCAGATAGTGTTGATTATTTGAATCCTAATAATATTAATGGATTGAATTTATATATTTATTGTGGTAATGATCCAGTGAATTATTATGATCCTACAGGACACTTTGCGATAAGTGCATTAATAATTGGTTTAGCATTTGGTTTTGCAGGAACAATGCTAACAGATATAATTGATGATGGTAAATTGTTTAATGGTAGTCAAGATTTTTGGGATTATTTTGGAAATACACTTGCTGGCGGAATTGGTGGATTGGCGGGGGCCTTTGGATTAAATATGCTTGGAAGTATGATTTTCTCTGCCGCTGGTGATACAATTGGTGGTCTAATAAGTGGAGATGTTAATTCTTGGGAGTCTTTTGGTCAAACTATTGCGTTATCTCTTGGAATGTCAATTCTTTCGTCTGGAATATCTAAGGCAGTTAGCGATGCATTTGGTACTAGCCAATATAAAACTATCAGAGGTATTTCTAAAAAAAATATTAAAGTTAATAATTATTTAAAAAATTTAACAGGCTCATATAAGAGGGCAAAAGTATCGGCGTTAAAAATTGGTGCTAACTCAATGGACGATTTTTTAAAAAGACTTAGTAGAACTACATCAAATGTTATTGCAACAGAAATATCAGGAAATATGGTCTCTACTTTTATTGGTATGTGGTTTTAAGAATTTATAGAAAGGGATAATTATGCATGAAAAAGAAAGTACCTTTTATATTAAGGGAACCCAATTTGGTGCCTAAAAACTTGAAAATAAGATTATTGTTGTTCTTACTTGTAAATGGAATACTATTAGCTTTATTTCCTATATTAGCAATTTTTATAAATTTTCCTTATGGATATTTATGTTGGATATTAATAGTATGCATTGCAATATTGTTTAATATAAAGGCATATCACATTCATACAGAGCGTTATCCTTTAAATGATTATTTAGAATATCAATTTAATCCGTTGAAAGACGAGATAAAAAAAATTGATGGAGAATTTGTTATTGATGTATTAAAAATTTCAAATAATGTATACAAAATTTTACTTAAAAATAAGATTTTATATTTTGATTTGAAAGGATGTATTTGTCCATTGACTGTTATTAGGGCATATTTAATAAGACAGTTTACAATTAGATATATCAATCAATATAAGTTAGTTTCAGATACGATGGGAAAAAATATTAATATTTTTAAATTATTTAAAGAGTGTGAAAATGTAATTTTATATTATAAAAAAGAAAATAAAGATAAGAAGTTTTACATTATTAAATCATATGTAACCAAGATGAATTCTTTTATAAAGTCTATAAATGGTTATGGTTATGTATTTTGGTATATTTCTTATCATGGTATGAGCAAATATCATATGAAAGTATCGGAAAATGACTTCATTGATAGAAAAAATACGTCTCCTACGCGCGTGGGCGTATACTAATAGCCCACCGATTGGGGATTAAATCCATTAAGTAGGATAAATTAACCTTAAATATAAAACTCAATAGTTTAGGTTCTGCCTGATAGGGAGCTATACTAATAGCCCCTTAATCAGGCACTAAACTATTGTTTTAATTAATTTTTACACCATGAAATATATTAGTAGCTAGAGGTATAGAAGTAGTATGATTGAATCAATATTATATAATGGTGGAATATATTGCAGATTATCCTTAGATGATGGAAGTGCAGGAGAATTTGGAAGTATTCAAATACAAAAAATGATGCTGGAAAAATATTGTAAAGATAATCGCTATACTGTAAAAGAAGTATATATTGATGATGGGTATTCAGGTCTTAATTTTTATAGGCCAGCTTTTAAACAATTATTATGTGATATAGAAGCTGGTAAAATCAATATTGTAATAACTTAAGACTTATCAAGATTAGGTAGAGATTACCTACAAACAGGATATTACACTGAACAATATTTTCCTCTTCATCATGTAAGATTATCGCAATTAATGATGGTGTAGATATTTACCGTCTTTAATATATCCTCAGCACTAAAAAACTCAATTTTATTGACTTTTTTTATTTTGTTAGTCAAAAAATTGAGGCTATTTTTTAATTTTTTAAAGTTTTTACTTATTTGTACTTTAATAAGATAGATAAAGATTCTTGTACGTTATTGTACTTTAGAGTTAAGATTATATTTCATAATTTACTTTATCTTTATATATATTTTCACTCCATGGAACTAAATCTTTGTAATCTACAGTCAATGGTCTACCAGTTTTATAATTTTTTCTAGACTGTTTTTTCTCTATATTCATCATCTAGAACAACATATGAAATACATAATTTAGCTATTTTATAGCACCAAGACCATATGCCTTAGTAGTTAATACTAAAGATATAATATTACGATTAACCTTAGCAGATGATTTATTGAATATAAGGGAATTGCTTTATTATAAATAATGAAAGAATTTTTTTATAATTACATAATCATTTTTATGTAATTATAGCTACAGAGGTTATTATAGAAAATATATCATAAGCTAATGGGCAATTAACAATATGTGTAAAATTATGTAAATAATTGTAAAAAACTTTCATTATGGGTCTATTTATGGTATAATCAACCTAAGTTTTTGGTAGTTGAGGTAAGAAAAATGAGAAGAGAAGAATCCTGTGGTGCGATATTATTTACAAAAGAAGAAGGAAAAAGATTATATATTTTAATTATGGAGGCAAATGGTTCTTATGGACTTCCTAAGGGACATAAAAGAATCTCTGAAACAGATGAGGAAACTGCATTAAGAGAAATAAAGGAAGAAACAGGAATAGATGCTACAATAATTAAGGGAATGAAAAGAACAATAAAATATCCAGTACCTTTACATAATTCAGTTAAAGAGGTAGTATATTTTGTTGCTAAATACGAAAACCAGGAGTTAGCTCCAATAGATTCTGATATTTTATGTGCAAAAAAATTTACATTAGAAGCAGCTTTATCAGTATTGAAATTTTCTCAAATTAGAGATCTATTAGTAGAAGCAGATTATATGCTTGACATATTAGGTGAATAAGATGAAAATTGATTTACATAATCATACTAAGCATTCTGATGGAATATTATCTTTAGATGAGCTTGCATATAGAGCAAAAAAAAATAATGTTGATATTTTTGCATTAACTGATCATGATTCAGTATTTGGTACTTTTGAGGTAGATGAGGTTGAAAGAAAATATCAAATTAGAATAATTAAAGGTTTAGAATTATCTACTTTATATAAAAATGAAAGTATTCATATTGTATGCTTATTTAAAAATAATATTGTTCCTAAGGGAATGATAGATTTTTCTAATTATATAGTTGATGCAAGAAAAAAAAGAGCTATTGAAATGATAAATAAAATTCATGATATTTATAATCTCAATATAAATATCGATGAATTGCTTAGTGATTCACAGGTTATTACAAGAGCGAATATTCAAAGAAATATCGCTAAGAATAATAATATGACCTTAAAAGATGCTTCATTTTATGTTTCTAGTAAATCAAAAGCTTATATTCCTTCAACAAAAATGACAGTAGAAGAAGGAATTAAGCTTGCAAGAGAAAATAATTGTTTTACTATTTTAGCTCATCCTTGTCTTATAAGTAATCCTCAATATGTAAGAGAAATTCTAAATTATGGTTTTGATGGTATTGAGGTAAGATATCCTAGTAGTAAAAATGATGAAGAATATTTTTTAAAGCTTGCTAAAGAATATAATTTATTACCCTCAGCTGGAAGTGATTGCCATGGTGATTCAACTCACGCTGATATAGGTACTGCTACCTTAAATGAAATTGAATTTTTACCTATTGCTAATAAGCTAGGTTTTGAAATTTAAAGGAGGAATTATGGAAATAAAAAACTCTGAATTTGTTACTTCTGCAGTTGATTTAGCGGGACTTCCTGATGATGGAAGAGTTGAGTTTATGTTTTGTGGTAGATCAAATGTAGGAAAATCTTCATTTATTAATATGCTTACTAATCGTAAATCTTTAGCTAGAACCTCTAGTAATCCCGGAAAAACTCAAACATTAAATTTCTTTTTAATAAATAATGATTTTTATTTTGTGGATGTACCAGGCTATGGATATGCTAGAGTTAGTAAATCAATAAAGGCTACCTTTGGAAAAATGATTGAGGAGTATGTAAAAAATAGAGAGAATTTAAAAATGGTATTTCTTCTAGTAGATTTTAGACATAAGCCTACTGAGGATGATGTATTAATGTACAATTTCTTAAAATATTATCATCATCCGGTAACAATTATAGCTACTAAATCTGATAAAATAAAAAATAGTGAAAGAGCTAAATGTAAACAAATAATTAAAGAAACCCTAAATTTAGATGAAAATGATAGATTTATTATTACTTCATCTGAAAAGAAAGAGGGTATAGGCTTAGTATATAGTACTTTAGATGAAATATTAAATATTTATAGATAATTGAGAATTAAAAATTCTCTTTTTCTTTTTTTATAAATCATTATTTTTATATTTATTTCATATATTCTATTAGGTGAAAGAAATGAATATAGAAATTGAAAAAAGTATGTTTTTACCTGTAGAAGGTATTACTAGCTTAGAATCTAGTAAAATTAAATTAGAGGATATTAATTATTCTAATAATAAAATTAATTACACTATTACATTAGATATTAGCTATAAGGATTCTTTGAATCATGAATGTTTTAAGATATTAACCTATAATGATTCTTTAGATTTAAACAGCGCTAATATTAATATAGTTAAAAGTAATATTTTTGTTGTTGATTTATCAGGTATAGAGGTTAATTATGTTTTAATGGTCATTGATGATAAGGAAGACAATAATGAAGTAATTAAGGAAGAAATTAAAGCTGACTATGAAGATAAATTAATTTCAGAAATGAAAGAAAGAAATACTGAAATAATAGAAACTAAATCAAATAGAAATGAAAAAGAATTTTTGAATTTTTTTGATAATAGTTTATCAAGCTATTTTAAAATTAAAACAATATATATGGTTGAAGAAAAGGATTTAGATTCAATATCAAAGAAATATAATATTTCCTTAGAGGAGCTATTTAAGGGCTATGATAGACAAAACAAAAGTGTTATTTTCAAGCTTAAAGGATAAGCTATCAATTAATCTAGAATTAGTGGATATTTTAGATGATTATTATATTTTAATTGATAATGATAAGAGATATTATCATTTATATGTATTAGATTATAATGAATATAATATATATTTAGATTTAAAAAAATCAAAATATTTAAAATTACCTATTGAGGAAATAAAATATAATGATGTATATTTATTATTGTATTTACTTAAATTAAAAAAGGATAAGGCTATTATCTTATTAGATAGAGTGAAAATATTAGAAAATATTTATTATGAATATTCTCATACTATTAAGCTTAGCAAAAAAAATAGTGGTTTATTAAAAAATCAGACTAGAATTTTAAATAATAAATTTTCTTATTTTGAAATGAGAATAAGAAATATTGAAATGAAAAGAATAAAAAATGATTTAGACTGGATAATATTATCTAAATATCATATTATTTTAGATTCAAGAATATATCTTTATGATTTATTAGATGATATATTTAGATATATTGATAAAGAAAAGGAAATTAATATAGGATTAATATTTAAAAATCCTTTTCTTTTATCTTATGAAAATAAAAAGATAGAACCATATTTCAATTTATATTACGGTCCTATTGGAATCTTATATGCTAGAATTTATATAGAATATTTTTCATTTGATAAGAATTTTTTAAATGATACAATAAAGAAGCTAGATGGGTTTAATAAAACTTATTTTCTATATTCTTGCATTTATATATTAATTATTAGATTAAATTTTGATATTGAAATGAGAGCAGATCTATTTATAGATATAACACGAATATTATCTATAATAATTTCTAATTTTGGATATATAACCAAAGAATCATTTAAATAATGAAGTTATATCATTTTTATAATTAATTATTATTATATATCCAGCAACAATAACAGTTATAATAGCTAAAATAATTAGATTTTCTTGTGAATAAAAAAATATAGTTAGGAATAATTGATAAATTAAAAGAGTTCCAAATATTACTTTTAAGTTATCTTTAAAAAATTGAAATAGATTTCCCATACTATCACCTATTATATTGTATGAAATAGTTTAAAAAATAAGACTAATTTGTTTAAATTTGTAATTTTTTGGAAATATTTATAAAATTATTATCGAAAAGCTTAAAAAGCTTTTCTTTTTTTGTTAAAAATACTAAAATAATGCTTGGTTTCATTTGACTATTTTGAATTTTTCGGATATAATAATATAATGGAAAAAATGTATTTTGGGAGTGATAATAATGAAAAATATAACATTAGAGGAATTAGCAAGCTTCCTTAAGGAACAAGGCTTTGTATTCCAAGGAAGTGAAATTTATGGTGGCTTAGCCAATGCTTGGGATTATGGTCCCTTAGGTGTTGAGCTTAAGAATAATATTAAGCAAGCATGGTGGAAAAAATTTGTAAGTCAAAATAAATATAATGTTGGTTTGGATTCTGCAATTCTTATGAATAAAGAGGTATGGGTGGCTTCTGGACATATTGGTTCATTTAGTGATCCATTAGTAGATTGCAAGGCATGTCATTCTCGTTTTAGAGCTGATAAATTAATTGAGGATTTTACTCATGGTGAAATTACTGGTGATGGAATGTCTAATGAGGAATTATCTAAATATCTGATTGATAATCAAATTAAATGTCCAGTTTGTGGTGCTTTAAATTATACTGAAATTAGACAATTTAATTTAATGTTTAAAACTCATCAAGGAGTAATTGAAGAGGCGAAGAGTGAGGTTTATTTAAGACCTGAAACTGCTCAAGGAATTTTCGTTAATTTTAAAAATGTTCAAAGAACAACAAGAAAGAAGCTTCCATTTGGTATTGGACAAATTGGTAAGAGCTTTAGAAATGAAATTACTCCAGGTAATTTTATTTTTAGAACAAGAGAATTTGAGCAAATGGAATTAGAATTTTTCTGTAAGCCTAATACAGAAATTGAATGGTTCAATTACTGGAGAGGCTTCTGTATGGATTTCTTGACATCTATTGGTGTAGCTAAAGATAAATTAAGATTCCGTGATCATGAGGCAAAAGAATTATCTTTCTATAGTAATGCTACTACTGATATTGAATTTGAATTCCCTTGGGGATATGGTGAATTATGGGGTATTGCTAGTAGAACTAATTATGATTTAAATGCCCATCAAACACATTCTAAGGCTAATTTAGAATATTTAGATCCTGAAGATAACTCTAAATATTTACCATATGTAGTAGAACCATCTGTTGGTGTTGAGCGTATGCTTCTATCTGTATTATTCTCTGCATATGATGAAGAAACTAATGAAAAAGGTGATGTTAGAACTGTTTTACATCTACATCCTGCATTAGCTCCATATAAAGTAGCAGTATTACCATTAATTAAGAAGAATCATGCTGATAAGGCTAATGAAGTATTTGATAAGCTTTCTTCTTTATTTAATGTCACTTATGATGAAACTGCAAATATTGGTAAGAGATATCGTAGACAGGATGCAATTGGTACTCCATTCTGTGTAACAGTTGATGATAATACTTTAGCAAATAATACTGTTACATTAAGAAATAGAGATACTATGGAACAAATCACTTTATCAGTTGATGAGGTTAGTGATTACGTTAAGAAACAATTATTATTTTAATAATATTTTATAGAAAGGGGCATTAATTTGTTAAACCAAGATGAAATTCAAAAGATAATTGATGCGACTGACATTGTTAAGCTTGTATCCAATTATATTAAGCTTGAAAAAAATGGTAAAAATTATAAAGGACTATGCCCTTTTCATTCTGAAGATACTCCATCGTTTGTAGTGTCCCCAGAAAAGAATTTAGCCCATTGCTTTGGCTGTGGTGGTGGAGGCTCTCCAGTTAAATTTTTAGAACAAATTGAAAATATTAGTTTTATGGAGGCATTAGAAAAGCTTGCTAATTTTAATGGTATTCCATTTGAAGCTAAAACTAATACAAAGATAGATAATAATACTAAATATTATAAAATAATGCAAATAGCAGTAAACTTTTATAAGAAGGTTTTTGAATCTACTGAAGAAGGGTTAAATGCCAAAGAATACCTTCATCAAAGAGGACTTGATGATGATACTATTAATGATTTTAATATAGGATTATCACCAAAGCCTGGAGATACTTTATATCAAGTATTAAAAGAATCTAAAATATTAGAGCTTGATATGTCAGATGTTGGTCTTGTAGATAAAGGAAAAAATAACTATTATGATTTATTTTCTAATAGAATAATGTTTCCTATTTATAATGAAGATGGTAATCCAATAGGATTTAGTGCAAGAATATTTAATAATAATGATAAAAATACTGCTAAATATATTAATTCTAGGGAAACTTTAATATATAAAAAAGCAAATGTAATTTTTAATTTGCAAAATGCAAAAGGAAATATTTTAAAGAATAAAAGAGTAATTCTTCATGAGGGACAAATGGATGTTATTGCATCTTATAGAAGTGGTCTTAAGGAAGCAATTTGTACTATGGGTACAGCCTTAAGTATAAATCAAGCTAAGCTACTTCAAAAATATACAAATCATGCAATAATTTGTTATGATGGAGATAAAGCAGGTATTAATGCTTCATTAAAGGCAATTAATGTTTTTAAATCTTTAGGATTTATTATTCATTTAGTTTTATTACCTAATGGAATGGATCCTGATGAATATGTTTTAAAGTATGGTACTTTAGCTTATAAGGAATATTTTTTATCAAATTTATTAGATACTAATCAATATCGATTTAAGGTATATACTGAAAATAAGAATTTAAATGATTCAAATATTGTTAATCAGGTAAAAAATAACTGTTTTAGCTTAATAGCAGAAATAAAATCTCATACTGAAGAGGAAGATTATCTAAATAGATTATCTAAATTATTAAACGCATCAATTGATGCAATAAAAAATGATTATTATAGCTACAAAACCAATATTTATCTGGATACAAATCAATATTATGATAATAATACATATGAGCCTACTTATCCTACTTACCCTGAAATAAAACCAGTAACTGATTGTAGTGATTATGAAGCTAGACTATTTCAATATGCTAGATCCTCAAGGACAGTAGCTATGAGAATTGAAAATGAAATAAGTGAATTTATTGAAGGATTAAGTACTATAGGTCAATATATTTGGATAAAACTAATAGATTATTATAATTTAAATGAAATATATATTGATGAAGATTTCATTAAAATGTTATCTGAGGAACAGGTAAATTATTATGTATTAATTTTAGAAAAAATAAAAAAAACAATAGCTCCGTTTGATGATAAGGATTTAGAGGATTGTGTTGAAAAAATTAGAACTAATAAATTTGATACAATTAATCATGAGCTTGTTGGTAAAATTATCTCAACAGATGATGTTACTAAACAATCTAGATATATTGATGATATATTTAAAAATAAAAGGAATCAAGCTGAGTTAATAAAAAAAAGGAGGAAGTAAAATGGAATTAGAAGTTGTTTTAAGTAGCCTAATTGAATTAGGTAAGAAGAATCAAGGCTTTGTTTATTCGAGTGATGTTTTAAAGTATTGTAATGAGGATAGTGATGATTATGATACTATTGAAGCTAAGCTTTTAGAGAATGAAATTGATATTTTGCCTGATGAGGAACCATCTGATGATTTAACATTAACTGAAATTGGTGAGCCTAATCTTTTAGATGTTGAAGAGGTTGATATTTCCACTTATGACCAACTTCCTGCTTCATTAAAGGTTGATGACCCTGTACGTATGTACTTAAAGGAAATTGGAAAAATTCCACTATTGAATTTAGATGAGGAAACTGAGCTTGCTAAGCTTGTTGTAGATGGTCGTGAGGCTAGAACTAAGCTTGAAAAGATTGAAGCTGATGATCAAAATACAGTTTCAATTGAAGAATATGAAGCACTACAGGATATAGTTGATAAGGCAGATGAGGCTAAGGATAAGCTCGTAAATGCTAATCTTCGTTTAGTTGTATCTATTGCTAAAAGATATTTAAGTCGTGGTTTACAATTCCTTGATTTAATTCAAGAGGGTAATATGGGACTTATTAAGGCAGTAGATAAGTTTGATTATAATAAGGGCTTTAAGTTTTCAACCTATGCTACTTGGTGGATTCGTCAAGCTATAACTAGAGCAGTTGCTGATCAAGCAAGAACTATTCGTATTCCAGTTCATATGGTTGAAACTATTAATAAGCTTGTTAGAGTTCAAAGACAGCTAGTTCAGGAATTATCTCGTGAGCCTTCCCCTGAAGAGGTTGCTGAGCGTATGGAAATTTCTGTTGAAAAGGTACAACAAATTCAAAGAATTGCTCAAGAACCAATTTCATTAGAATCCCCAGTTGGTGAAGAGGAAGATTCATCATTAGGAGATTTCGTATCTGACCCACATGCATTAGATCCATATGAATATACTGCAAAGATGAAGCTTCGTGAGGAATTAGATGCTGTACTTGCTACACTAACTGAAAGAGAAGAAAGAGTATTAAGACTTCGTTTTGGTTTGATTGATGGTCGTCAAAGAACTCTTGAAGAGGTTGGACATGAGTTCAATGTTACAAGAGAGCGTATTCGTCAAATTGAGGCTAAGGCCTTAAGAAAGCTTAAGCATCCTTCAAGAAGTAAAAAGCTTAAGGATTTTATGATAAAGCATTAATTATGAATAGATTAAATCTTATAGCTTCACTTTCGAGTGGAGCTAAAATTTTATGTGATGTGGGATGCGACCATGCTTATGCTTTAGAAATGGCATTAACAAAATATGATGTATTAAGAGGAATAGCTTCTGATATTAATGAAATGCCACTTGAGAATGCTAAAAAAACTCTTTCAAAAGCTAATTTATTAGATAGAGTTGATTTTGTTTTATCAAATGGATTTGAAAATATAAATTTAGAATTTGATACTGCAATTATTTCTGGTATGGGTGGAATCCTAATTAAAGATATTTTAACTGAAGCATTAGAAAAAATTAAGGATAAGACATTGATATTATCCCCAAATACAGATGTAATGATTGTTAGAAAATTTTTAAATGATAATAATTTTAAAATAATTGAAGAATATGCAATTATCGATCAAAAAAAATATTATGAAATTATTAAGGCTATTCCAGGTGAAATGGATTTAACTGAACTTGAATTAGAATTTGGACCGATATTATTGAAAAATAAGCCTGAAATATTTATAAATAATATTAAGAAAAAATATGAGCAATTATCTAAAATAATAGATAATGTTAATTCGCTAGAAGAAAAAAACAAAATTATTGAAAAGCTAAATAATTATAAAGAGGTTTTTATGGAAAAGATATTTATAAATAATACTAAGAATTATTATAGAACATATTTTTTAGATAATGAAAAAAGAGATTTAGTAGTTATTTCTGCAGGTGGAGGCTATGAATATACCTCTATAAGAGAATCAGAACCAGTTGGCAGACGTTATAATGATGCAGGATATCATGTGGTAATTGTAAATTATCGTGAGGATATAAATGAATTATATCCCCTACCATCTAAATATTTAGCTTATGTAATCAATTTGTTTCGTAATGATAATAGAGTTAATAAAATTATAGGAATTGGTTTTTCTGCAGGTGGTCATAATATGCTTGAGGTTTCCTTACATTCAAGTGAATATGAGGGAAATGCTAAACCAGATTTATTAATTTTAGGTTATCCTGTAGTTACAAGTGATAAAAGATATTATCATGAGGGTTCTTTTAGACATTTGTTGGGTGATGGATTTGATGATGAAAAGCTTATGAAGCATTTATCAATGGAAAATGAGGTAAATGATAGGGCACCTGATTTATTCTTATGGGGTACAATAACTGATACTTCAGTTGATGTAATGAATTCTTTATTGTTAATTGAAGCATATCATAAGCATAATTGTAATGTTGAATATCATTTATTTCCAATGGGACCTCATGGATTGAGTGTAGCAACAGAAGAAACTGCACAAGGTAATCCTGAAAAAAATAATCCATATATTGCAAGATGGGTAGATTTATCACTAGAGTGGTTAAAATTAAAATTAAATAAATAATAATTGAGTGCTCAATTTGTAGAAATTGAGCCTTATTTATGTTAAGATATTACCTGAGGAGTGCGCCAGTTCGGTGCATATAACATAGTCGGTGGGATTCCGACCTAGAA